>JAPUKI010000068.1 GCA_027295745.1 Acidobacteriota bacterium | reverse complement strand
GGAAGACGAAAACATTGTACTGTTCGAAGCCTTTATTTCTCATGTGTCCGGGTTAGTGGACAGTACCCTGAAAGAGGTCAACTTTCGCCAGACCTACAAAGCCAATGCCCTGGCGATTCGCAGTCACGGGCGTACCATTCGAGAAAAGATCGGAAAACTCCGGCTGGAGTACGGAGATTCACTCCTGATCCTGACTAGCCGAGAGCAACTGCAGGTGTTGATGCAATCCCCTGATTTTCTCGTCCTGGAAGAAGTCCCTCGAACTTTCTTGCGCAAGGACAAGATCTACTATGCGGTCGGCATTTTTCTGGGAATCGTCGCACTGGTGTCCTTTAACGTCCTGTCCATCGTAGAAGCGTCGCTGATGGGTATGGGACTGATGCTCTTGACCGGTTGTTTGCGACTTCAAGACCTTTACAGCCACCTCTCCTGGCAAACAATCGTGATGTTGGCCTGCTTGATTCCAGTGGGATCGGCGATGGAAAACACGGGCTTGGCAAATCTTGCTGCCACGAGATTGGTAGCGGAACTTGATGTGTGGGGACCACTGGCGGTTCTGTCGGGAGTGTATCTGCTGACCTCGACTCTCACTGCTGTTATGACCAACAACGCGACAGCCATTCTCATGATTCCCATCAGCCTCTCCGCCGCCCAGCATTTGCAGGTGAGTCCCCAGCCCTTCGTAATGGCTGTCTTGTTCGCGGCTTCTGCCAGTTTTATGACACCGATCGGTTATCAGACGAATCTCTTTATCTTCGGCCCAGGAGGATATAAATTCACTGATTTTTTAAAGGTGGGTGCTCCCTTGAATCTCCTTTTTTGGATTCTCGCCACGGTCTTGATTCCCCTCTTTTGGCCCTTCTGACTCGACCCCATCGGCTTGACTTTTAGGGTCTTTAATTATACAAACAGAGGGGTACGTCAGGGGACGTTGTACTATGTGGAAGAAGCCGGAAGAAGAGAGTCCTGATTTCAAATCCCCCAGTTTCACCAAGAACCCAATTGACCAATTGAAAGAGAAGGCATTGGTTGGTCCTTCCCTCATCGTCAAGGGTGAACTGACTGGAGAAGAGGACTTGATGATCCAAGGCCGAGTCGAGGGTAAAGTAGACTTGAAGAAGAACAACGTTACCGTAGGCAGGACAGGAAACGTCAAAGCAAATATCTACGGGAAGATCATCTCCATTGAAGGCGAAGTGGAAGGCGATATCTTCGGAGAGGAGAAGATCATAGTCCGGGCGTCCGGGCTGGTTCGTGGAAATATGACGGCGCCGCGGGTCAACCTGGAGGACGGTGCGAAATTTAAAGGAAGCATCGACATGGATTCCAAGGGTGGAGGAAAGGATTCCGCATTGCAAAAAGCTCCCCTTAATCCAACCTCAGCACATTCACAAGTGAAGCCTGGTCCTGCTCCAACAGAGGAACCCGAAAAAGCCACTCCGAAGAGTAAGGAAGGCCCTCTCAGTGTCAAGGCCGATACCCCCCGAGCATGAAGCAATTGTTTTCTGCGTTGAGTTTAAAGTCGAAAGGGGAGCCCGTTGAGGACTCTCCTGTCGAGCCTGAAGCCAGTGCTTCTCTTGCACTCAACGTCCTCTACGAGCAGCTGCGGCACCAGCGAAAATATCATATCCTTGACCTGGGCCCTGCCTTGGGAGGAAATGTTGACTTCTTTTCGCAGTTCTCCTGCAAAGTTTACATCGAAGATTTTTACCGAACCCTCACGTCCTTCGATTATCTCTCCCCGGAGGACGGAGTCTCCTACCAGGCAGTTTTTGAGTATCTCCTACCCTATAGGAGAAACACTCGTTTCGACATCATCCTGAGTTGGGACATCTTCAACTATCTGGAGCGTGATGAGTTTAAAGCTCTCATTCGTCACCTAGGTCGTTTCTGCCACAAGGGAACATTGTTGTTCGCTCTCATCTCCACCTCAAAATTCATCCCCGAGAAACCGACGACTTTCAGAATCCTGGATCAGAAGCGCCTCATTTACGAGACCAACTCCTCTGTCTTGCGCCAGTGCCCCACCTACCAACAAACCGATCTCAATGAACTGATGCCCGATTTCCGCGTTCGCAACTCCTTCCTGCTGAGAAACGGCTTCAAAGAATATCTTTTTGCGCGGCAGTAGCACTCTTGGTTTTATGACTCCCGTTCTGGTCACTCTTGTCTGCTTCGCCCTCTACCTGGCCGGTTTCCACATCTACGCCAAATTTTTAGGGCGTCGTGTTTTTCAATTGGATTCTCAAGCGGCTACCCCTGCTCATGAGCTTCAGGATGGCATTGATTACGTCCCCACCAATAAATACATCCTCTTCGGACATCACTTTGCCTCCATTGCTGGGCTCTCCCCCATGCTAGGACCGGCCATTGCAGTCATCTGGGGCTGGGTGCCAGCCATGTTCTGGGTCGTTTTCGGAACACTTTTCATCGGAGCTGTCCATGACTTTGGAGCTCTCGTCATTTCTATGCGGGCCCGCGGCGTGTCGGTCGGCAAGGTTGCTGAATCCATCGTGGGCACAAGAGCCAAAACTCTCTTTCACCTCATCATCTTCTTCTTGATTGCGCTGGCCATGGGTGTCTTCGTACACATTTGCGCCACCCTCTTGAGCAGCGACTACCACCCGGAAGCCGTCTATCCGAGTGGGACGCTGATGGTGATTGCCATAGTGGTCGGCTGGCTGGTTTACAAGAAGAAGATTTCGATCTGGCGGGTCACGCTTGTGGCCTTTACAGTTACCCTGTTCAGTGTCTGGGCAGGACTGCGGCTGCCCAGCATCGATCTCAGCCTCGCCTGGTGGAGCGTTCTGTTGCTCGTCTACAGCTTCGTAGCCTCGATCCTGCCTGTTTGGCTCCTTTTGCAGCCTCGCGATTACATCAACTCTCTACTGCTGTACCTGGGACTGATCTCCATTTTTGCCGGTTTTTTTGTGTTGCGGCCGGAGTTCGCAGCTCCCGCGATACAAATCCAGCCTGAAGGTGCACCGCCTCTTGTCCCCTTTGTCTTCATCGTCATTGCCTGCGGAGCCATTTCCGGTTTCCACGGCCTGGTCGCCTCAGGAACGACGGCAAAACAGATAGACAATGAGAGTCATGCTACCTTCATCGGCTACGGCGGCATGATTGCAGAATCGTTGCTTGGCCTGGCCTCAGTTCTGGCCTGTACGGCCGGGTTTCTCACCCGAGACCTGTGGATGGAGCACTATCAATCCTGGGAATTGGCTTCAGGTTTGGGACCGAACATGGAGGCCTTTATTGAAGGCTCGGCACTTTTCATCAGTCAGTTGGGCCTTCCCCTAGATCTGGGAAGGGCATTTGTAGCATTGGTTGCCATCTCGTTTGCCTTGACCACACTCGATTCGGCAACGCGACTTTTACGCTTTAACATCTCGGAAATAAGCGAAACTCTCCGGCTTCCATTCCTCGGCTATCGCCCCATAGCCTCTCTGTTGGCCGTGTTCGTGATCGGGTTTTTCGCCTTCTACAAAGTGAATGGAGAGGCTGCCGGCCTGGCTTTGTGGCAACTTTTCGGCACCACCAACCAGATCCTGGGCGGCCTTACGCTTCTGGCCGTCACCCTCTATCTCATGCAACGAGGCCGTCCCTACTGGTACACAGGTGTACCCATGGTGTTCATGCTGATCACGACCTTGCCAGCCATGGTGATAAAAATACGAGACTTCTGGAATGGCGGGGCCTATCTGTTACTGGTGTTAGGCGGAGGGATCTTCCTGCTCTCACTGTGGTTGGCTGTGGAAGCCATCTTGCGGGTTTTAAAAGACAAGCGGGAACCGCTGACAGCTGAACCGCTGACACCTGACAGCTGACAGCTGACAGCTGACACCGCCGGCCGAAGGCCGTCGGAAATTCAAAATTCCAAATCCCAAACAAATCCGAAATCTGAAACCTGACCGCTGACAGCTAAAAAAGACAATAGACCGGGGGAGAAGAGTCAGGAGGAAGAAGATTTTTGAAACCTGAAACCTGGAACCTGAAACCACAGACCACGGAGAGGCTGACCGGTTTGAACGGTGAACCGTTGACAGCTGACAGCTGACAGCTCACATATTTTTGTAGTCCGGGCCCCCTCCACCCTCGGATGGAGTCCAGGCAATGATCTGATAGGGATCCATGATGTCACAAGTCTTGCAGTGGACGCAGTTGCTGAAGTTGACCTGCAGGCGGGGTTGGTTGTCCTGCTCCACCATTTCGTACACACTAGCGGGGCAGAAGTGCTGACAGGGATTCCCGTACTCGTACCTGCACCGATTGTGACAGATGTCAAAATCTAAGATTTTCAGGTGGCACGGTTGATCCTCCTCATGAGCAGTGTTGGAATAGTGAACATCCGTCAGCTTGTCAAAAGTGAGCTGACCATCAAACACCATCTTCTCGCACTCCACCTCGGTTTCTCCGAAATATTCCTTGAGCTGCTGCATTCGAACGTGGCCAGGCAGAGTAGGAAGTGGATCTTTGAGCCCCCTGCCATTCGTTAGAAATTGTACACCCGTATGGATCAGCCCTGAGAAGAAGCCTCTCTGAAAAGCCTGTCGGAAATTGCGGACCTTCCAAAGTTCCTCTTTGGCCCAGCTTCTTTCAAAGCGGTCCGAGTAGCTCCCCAGTACGGCTCGAGAGTAGTCCCCTTGAAGCAAAGACTCCAGAATGGTTTCTGCCGCCAGCATTCCGGATTTGACGGCCAGATGAATCCCTTTCAAGCGCTGAGAATTCAAGAATCCGCCCGAGTCACCCACGATGAGCAGGCCATCGGCGAAAAGACGCGGCATCGAGTAATAGCCTCCTTCAGGGATGGCTTTGGCGCCATAGGAAAGCACCTTGCCACCTTCCAGCATCTCCCGGATGAAAGGATGGGTCTTGAACTGTTGAAAGATGTGATGTGCATCCAGGCAGGGATTTTTGTAGTCCAGGCCGACCACAAAACCCAGGTCGATCAGATTGTCATTCATGGTGTAAACAAAGCCACCGCCGAAGGCCTGGGTGGCGAGTGGAAAACCAAATGTATGGTAGACAACTCCAGGTTGGATCTCTCCAGCTGCCCGCCAGATCTCCTTAACTCCAATGGAGTAGATCTGGGGATGTCGCCCCTCCTTTAACCCGAACCGGCGCTCAGCCTGTCGAGCCAGTGTTCCTCGAGGACCTTCACCCAGCACAGTGAGCTTCGCCAGGACATCGATCCCAGGCTCAACATTGGCTTTTGGATTCCCCTGCTTGTCTATTCCCTTGTCTCCCATCCGGGCTCCGATCACCGAATCACCTTCAAAGAGTAGTTCTACTGCAGGAAATTCCGGGTAGACATCGATACCATTTCTCTCGCATAACCCGGCCATCCACTTCACAAGTTTTCCCAGAGAAGCCACATAGTAACCGTGGTTTTTCAGGGGCGGTGGGGTAATCGGCGAGCGAAAACTCGTGTTTTGAGTGAGGAGGTACAACGCATCGTCCTCCACAGGTGCGTCATAGGGTGGCCTCTCGCCATCGAATCCTTCCAGAAGCTCATCAAAGGCACGCGGATCAACAACGGCTCCGCTCAGAGCGTGAGAGCCAATCTCCCGACCCTTCTCGATCACCAACAGGGTCAGATCGCTCAGCTTTTTGCCCGACTTTGCTCCTGAGTCAACGGCCTCATTGTGCTCAGACACCAACCGAGACAAGCGCAGAGCACTGCTCAGACTGGCTGGACCTGCGCCGATGAAAAGAACGTCAACCTCAAGTTGTTCACGCTGCATGGTCATGTCTTTGTGAGTTCGTGCTGTCGTGCTTTCTTGTTGTCTGTTGTCTATTGTCTGTTGTAAGCTGTCT
>JAPUKI010000067.1 GCA_027295745.1 Acidobacteriota bacterium | reverse complement strand
ACGGTAGCCCGATGACCGAGTTGCCTGAGAATTCGAGCCCATCGGCGAGCCGTCACCCGGTTTCCGTCCAATATGGCTTTCGGTGTCGGTGTGACCAGTTTGATTTTCATGTTCTCGCAGTGCGAAATCCTGCCCACACATCGCGTCGGTCAGGAGTATAGTAATTGCGCCAGATGTTGTGGATGAGCCGCGATCGAGTGGTCCAGCAGCCCCCACGCAGCACCTTGCGGGTGCCAAACCAGGGCTCAGAGTAGTCCTTATATGGATCAACCACGAATCCGGGATAGGGCAAAAAGTCGCTGGCGGTCCATTCCCACACGTTTCCAATCATCTGACGGCAGCCGGAGGGGCTGTCACCCTCCTCCAGCGCTCCCACCTCCACACATCCTCCGGCTTCCCAGTCCAAATTAGCACGCCCACTGGTGGGCGGCTCATCACCCCAGGGAAAGCGCCTCTTGGCCTCACTGATCGTCCCGTCCAATTGAAAGCTTTGCGAAGCCGCCATCTCCCACTCAGGCTCAGTCAGGAGACGCCGGCCTGCCCATCTGCAATAAGCCTCCGCCTCATACCAATTGACATGGAGCACGGGAAGATTTTCTTCCAGCCGGAGGTACTGGTTGAAGTGACGACGCGTCCAATGGTCTGCTGACTCACGCTTCCAGTAGACAGGATGCTGGGCACCGACCTGCTCACGCCATCTCCATCCAGGCTCACTCCACCATTCCCGGCGCTGGTATCCCCCCTCCTCCACAAAGGCAGCAAACTCAGCACAGCTCGTCGCCGCCCGTGCCACTCGGAAGGGCTTGACCTGGACAGGATGGCTCCACTTCTCATTGTCGAAAACGAAAGGCATCTCTGGCGTCGCCCCTAAGAGAAATGTTCCCCCCGCGACTTCCACATCACCGGAGAGAGGTGCCCCCTCCGCTTGAGGGGCGGCGGATATCTCCTCTCTATCTTGAGCCCACAGAGGAGGTGGGGGATAGCTGAGGGTTTGTCTTGCGTAACTGAACGCCTCATCGTGCATATCTTCGTGAAGGAGTGCCAACCGGTAAAAATAGGACTCCTCTTCCGTCTTGGGAACCTGCAAGGACTCGATCATGCCAGCCAGCACCTGCTCCATGTAGCGAAACGTCTCCTGTCGAGAGGGAAGAGGCAAGTCCCAGCGCGTATCGTGGGCCACGGCCATGGAATCGTAGAGCCGATCCCCATCCTCACGAATCGGTTCTTTCTTTAACAAATGACGGAGAGTCCATTTTTCCTGAAACCAGGCCACATGTCCGATTTCCCAGAGAAGCGGATTAACAATCTCAAGACGGGGTCCCATCAGCTGCTCATCCGTCAGATCCTCCACCAGCGCCAGGGTGCGCGACCGAGCTTCCTTTAACTGATCAATCAAGTTGGCTGCTGTGCTCATGGCGATCTCTTCATCTGACGCTTAAACAACAGCAATGAATACCACTCTTGAGGATCGGTATAATGTGCGATCGATTCCAGACCGATCAATTGAAAGTGCTGCTGCAGTTGAAAGGGCTCAAACTTACGACTGATTTCGACTAGAATTTTCTCCCCTTCCTTCCACAAAAACTCCGACTTCAGAGGAGGGAGATGTATCTTCTGGTCTGAAGTGGAGACAGCGTACATCTCCATCTGCTGCCACTGGAGATTATAGAAAGAGTGGTAGCGCATTTTCGCCAGGTCGAAATTGCTACCCATCACCCGATTGATGTTCTCAAAGGCGTTTAAAATGAAATCGGCCGTAATTCCTTCAGAATCGTTGTAGGCCTTTTCCAGAGTCTCCACCCTTTTTTCACGATCTACACCGAGTAGAAAGAGATCATTCGAGCCCATGCATCCACTGAGCAGCCGAAAGAAACGCACGAAATCGGACCGATTAAAGTTCCCCACACTGCTTCCCAGGAAAACGAACAATGTGGGAAGGTTCTTCTCGATACTGGAAATCCCCTCCTCGTAACGAGCACACAATCCATGAAAGCCCACTTGGGAAAACTGCTCTTTGACCGAGTCTCTCGATTCAATCAGAGCCGTTAGACTCACGTCAATGGGCACAAACGTCCCTCCGCCCCGTTGTCTGACTTGTTCCTTCAGAAGATGGACCGTTTTCTTGGAAAATCCTGCGCCCAACTCCACCAGACACTCCACCTCAGCTCGGGCAATGACCTGTTTCGCCTCTTTTTCAAGGATGGCATCCTCCGTACGGGTCAGGTAATACTCGGGAAGAGCGGAGATCTTTTCGAATAAACGGGAGCCTCGCTCATCGTACAAAAACCGAGGCTCTAGGTGGCGTGGCTGGGCGAGAAGGGTCCTGGCAATGGATTGCACTACATCTTGGTCAGGGGTCTCGGAAGTGAGTGCCCAGATGGAAGATTCGACAGGATACCAACGCTCCAGCTGGGCTGATGAGAAGATCTCAGGTGGGCTTTCTATCTTCTGATCTCTCATGCTTTGATTCGTGCTGTGGTGCTGTCGTGCTGTCGCGCCGTCGTCGGAAGCAAAGGACATACACGATAGCACGACGGCACGAAAGCACGAAAGCACAACGGCACAAAGGCACGATCCCACGAAATCACCTAGTGACTTCCTGCCAACCGCGCCTGGAAAGATCCCAGTAGATAAAACCACCCGCTATAAGAGCCAACAAAAGAAGCGAGAACCCCAGAAGCAGTTCTCCAAAAATCACTTTCCCTATGCCAAACAGAACCCCGTAAACCAGAAGAACTCCGCACACCCAGTCGACGAACAGCCATGCAAAACCCGAATCTCCCGGTACATCAGGAACCATCTTCTCAACCTTTCGCCAGCCAATTCCGCCGGGATGAACGCGTCGATAGAATTGAATCAAGCGTTCCTCCGCCACAGGTTCGGTGAGAAAGGTCACAAGAACCCACACTACCGTTGTGACTCCTACGATATAGAAAAGGGTGTCGGGAAAGACGACTGTGGTCTTCAACTTGATGTAAGCATAGACAAGAAAAGGAGTCACCGTTGCACTGATTTCACTCCAAGCGTTGATCCGCCACCAGTAAAAGCGGAGAATCAAAACGAGTCCCAATCCGGCACCGGACTCGATGAGAAACTGCCACGCCCCTGAGATCGTCTGGATGACGAGAGTGACCAAGATCGAAGCGACCATGACGATCAAAGTGACTACTCTTGAAACCAAGACGTAGTGGCTCTCCGAAGCCTCCTTCCTGATGAATCTTCGATAGCAATCATGGACGACATAGGAAGTGCCCCAGTTGAGTTGGGTTGAGATAGTGGACATATAGGCCGCGAAAAATGAGGCCACCAACAAACCTTTCAAGCCCACAGGAAGAAAGTCTCGCATCGCATAAACGTATCCAAGCTTCTTATCGGCTGCATCCAGCTCCGGATACAAGACAAGGCTGGCCAACCCCACCAGAATCCAGGGCCAGGGTCGCAAGCAGTAATGGGCGATAGTAAACCACAACATCGCCATTAAGGAGTGCTTTTCATCCTTGGCAGACATCATCCTTTGGGCAACATAGCCGCCTCCTCCTGGCTCCGCCCCGGGATACCAAGCGGCCCACCACTGAACAAAAATATAGGCGATAAAGGCACTGACACTCAGAGCCAGAATCCCGCCATAGGCGACGCTCTCGATTCCAGAGTCGATCACAGGCGTAAATTGAAAGACCGAAGCAGGCAGCTGATTTTTCAGTCCCGTGATTCCGCCTATTTCAGGCAGATTGATCACCACTATGGCAAGAGTGAGGGTCCCTGCCATGGCGATGGCAAACTGCATGAGATCCGTCACTGCAATTCCCCGCAGACCGGAAAGGGCAGAGTAGATAGCCGCGAAAACCATGGCGGCAAAAACATAGTATCGCACCTGTCCTTGAGAGATATCGAACATCCCGATCAGAATGGTAGCCATGGCCACGTTCACCCACCCCATGATGACCGTGTTGATGAAAAGTCCGAGATAAAGGGCTCTGAACCCACGTAAAACGGATGCCGGCCTGCCCGAATATCGAAGTTCAATAAACGCCACGTCGGTCAGGACTCCTGCCCTTCTCCACAATCTGGCGAAGAAGAAACAGGTCAACATGGAACCAAAGAGAAAGTTCCACCACAGCCAGTTTCCCGCAATTCCCCCATTGGCCACTAGCTCGGTCACTGCAAGAGGAGTATCTGCTGCAAAAGTGGTGGCGACCATTGAAGTCCCGGCCAACCACCAGGGAAGGCTCCGACCCGAAAGGAAAAATTCCTGAGTATCTCTTCCTGCTCGCTTGGAATAATAGGCAGCAATACCGAAGCTCAACAGGAAATACAAGATCACGATGACCCAATCGACTACCGACATTGCTCAATCACTTCGGCTTGCTGCATTCGTTGAAGGAGGCTAACAGGCAAGACACCACAGCACAAGAGAGGGGAAACAGTTCCCGAGTGGCATTCGCTATCGGTGGCAAGAGAGTGAGGAAATCTCGGCGGACTCCAAACTTCTTTGGGCACCGCTCTCACAGCGGGCACCGCTCTCACGGCGTCTGTCTCTCGGGAACCGATTTTTTATTGTACTGAAAGAAAAGCCCAAGTCAAGGGGAAAAAGCATTTATTTTCAATAAGTTAGAGAAAAATTCCATACACACTATTTTCACACTTTTCTCACAGTTTTTTCCAAAACTCACTTGCTGGCCCCGTACCACTTATAGTTAATTTCCACAAAATTCAACCATTGTTCCGGAACTTCATCTTCCGGAAAAATGGCTTCCACGGGACATTCCGGAACACAGGCTCCGCAATCGATACACTCCTCCGGATCAATAAACAACATCTTTTCGGCTTCGAATTTCGTCTCATCACTGCGGGGATGAATGCAATCGACGGGACAGGCATCCACACAAGCTGTGTCTTTGACTCCGATACAGGGCTCGCAAATGATGAATGTCATCGGTTGTGACCTTTGCCTTTTCGCTCTTTACTCAATTTAACTAGGAATTTCCTGAGGTCAAGACAAATTGTTATTTTATAGCTTTTTATAACTTAAAGTATAAAAAGTCCAGTCATCAACTCTTTTACAAGGTGAGGAGCATCTGCAGTTGACCCCTTCAGGTTGGTTCTCCTACACTACACTTCTGTGAACCGGACTGAGCGTCTACTCGACTTAATTACGTACTTACTGAACGCGCGAGAACCCGTGTCTTGGCAGGAGATCAAGAATCACTTTCCGGATGATTATTCTCGAGGTGTTGAAGAGTCCAATCAGAGGAAGTTTGAACGCGACAAAGCGGAACTGATTTCGTTAGGAATTCCCATTGATTATCACAGTGGAGCAGGTGTGAAAAAAGAGGGCTATCTCATTGAGAAAGAGAAGCTCTTCCTTCACGAGATCCAGTTCACTCCACAGGAGTCCTCTCTCTTGATGCTCTCATCGGGCGCCGTCTTGAACGACGAAGGTTTTCCCTATCGGGACCAACTGGAATCTGCCCTTCACAAGATCATGAGTGTCAATAATCACCTGAGTCCTCCTCCTCCCGGACTCACCATCACCTACGCTGGCAATCCGGGAACGGCAAACCGTTCAAAGTGGGTGAATGAAATCCAGGATGCTCTGGACCGGCGTAAGACGCTCCAGTTTACCTACCACGCTTTTTCCACCCGCGAGACCACTAAACGCACGGTAGATCCCTATGGTTTGATCTTCCGCAGGGGTTTTTGGACGCTCGTCGGGTGGGACCACCTCCGCCAGGATCTGCGCTCTTTTGTAGTGAGCCGGATCCGGAAGTTGAAACCGAACGCTCGACGTCCAGGAACTCCGGATTTTGAAGTTCCCGATGGATTCTCCGTGAAAAGCTACCAGAATCAACAGCAGTGGGAACTCGACTTGCATGATCCCATCCAAGTGACGATCCAAGTCTCGCAGCACCGGCTGCTTGAACTCCTGGCCCAATTGAGGACCGCCAAGAGAACGAGCAAGAATACTTTCGAATTAAGTGTGAAGAACCGATTCGGTCTGATATCCTGGATTCTCTCTCAAAAGACTGATGTCCGGGTTTTAGACCCGCCAGAAATACAAAGCGAGCTTTGTGAAGTTCTTCGAAAACTGCAATGAACGTCACTGAGCGGATCAACCGCATCCTCTTTATCCTGAGCTACGTTTCGAAAAACCAGGGGGTCAATGTAGAGAAATTGGCCGAAGAGGTGGGAATGCGCCCCAAGCAGCTGCTGAAGGAGTTGGATTTCATGCTCCTGATCGGCAAACCTCCCTTTCGTCCTGACGACTATGTGGACATCTACGTGGAAGAACAGCAGGTCTATATCGAGTTTGACCAGATGTTGAACCGGCCATTGCGCTTTACCCGTCCCGAGGCCATGGCCTTACTGATGTCCTTAAAACTGCTCGACCCGGAAGTGGACCCCAAGACCGTGCAATCTCTCCAGAACACCATCGAGCAGGCCATTTCCGATTCCCTCGATCCTGCGGCCCGTCTGGAGGACCGTATTGTTCTTGAACAGCCTTCGAGACCTGTCTCTCGTTACTTCAGCCTTTTGCGTCAAGCGATTGAAGAGAACCGAAAGGCGGAGATCGATTATTACTCCTTAACGCGAGACACAACGAGTCCTCGAGTGATTCATCCCTATTTCCTCATGAAGAAACTGGGTTACTGGTATCTTACCGGACATTGCGAGATGCGAAAGGATGTGAGAACCTTCAAATTCGAACGTATTCTCTCGGTGAAACTCCATCGAAAAAAGTTTTCCTTACCGAAGGATCTGAACATCGACAAATACAAGGACAATTTCCTGAAGTCGATGGGACGTCGCAAGATTGAAATTCATTTTGACGACAAGGTGGCTCCCTGGGTGAAAGAACGATGGGGCTCTTCCGTGACCAAGACCAAGAACGGCGGAGTGGTGTTGAAGCTCACCAGTGACACGCTGGAATATCCTTCACGCCTGATTCTCAGTTTTGCCCCCCATGCAAAACCGCTAAGTCCTCCCGAACTGATTGAGAAGGTACAAAAAGATTCCCGGGAAATCGCACAGCTGTATTGAGAGAGAGAGTTTGGTGCCTTCAGATTTCTGATTGCTAGCCGAGGTAATTTATGAGGGTGTCTCAAAGGTCAGCTTGACCTTGACTAAGTGCTCACTTCCATAAATACAATGATGTTTGTTGCGAGCGCTGCGCCCCCGGATTCAAGGCGCTCCGACGAGTCGATACGGAAGATCGGCGAGGAGGAGCAACGAAGAAGATGGGGCGCAGAGCCGCAACCCTTTGGGCGGAGGGGGGTTGCGGGCGATCTCTTTGTCTCTCGTCGTCGTCGATGTCCCTGCATCGCCTCCTCCTCCCTTCGCGACCTCGCCTCGCAAGCCCCCTCCGCAAACATCATCGTTTTTATGGAAGGGAGCACTAAGGCAGGTAGGGGCGCACAGCCGTGCGCCCAGAAGATTCTTTTTGTCAATGGGTTATAGGGCGCACGGCGGTGCGCCCCTACACAAGAATCCTGGGTCAGCCGACTCTTGCGACACCCTCATCCATAATCCGGGCTAGGGAAGTGGCGGTTCGCTCAGTTGGACAGGCTCGTCGAGTGACCTCAGGAATTCCAGGAGGTCTTCCTTTTCTGCTTCTGATAAATCTGCGGCCTTAAGATTTTCACGATCCAGGTTGGGGTTCTCCTGCCCACCACCTAACATGAGATCCACCGCTTCCTCCAGTGTGGCAACGCTGCCATTGTGAAAGTAGGGAGCCGACTGACTGATATCCCTCAGTGTCGGAGTCTTAAAGGCGCCTCGATCACTGTCTTCCTCCGTGACCCGATGACGTCCCAGGTCCGGTTCCTCTGCCTCCATTCCAATCCCGACGTTGTGATATTGAAAGTCGGTGAAAAGGACACCATCGTGACAGTTGTTACATTCAATTCTCTCGAAGATCTCATGACCGCGCTTGGCGGCGTCGCTCACCGCCGACTCGTCCCCAGCTTGCCAGCGATCCCATGGGGTATCGATACTGATGATGGTCCGCATGTAGGCTGCCAAAGCCTGAGAAACGTTCTCCGAGGTGGCATCCTCATTAAAGACCGCTTGAAACTGATTTTGATAACCTTCAATACCATTGAGCTGGGTTACGCTTTCCTCCAGGTCAGCGCCCATATTGCCACCCCTCCAGGCGGCCAAGGCCTGTGACGCCAGAGGTTTAGAGCGGCCATCCCAATAATATTCCGGATGATATCCAATGTTCCACAGAGTGGGAGAGTTGCGAGTCAAAGGTCTGTCGAATGCGCCCACAGCTGTGGGTCTTCCGTCCGATAGACCCAGGTCGTTCTGATGACAGGAGTAGCATGCAAGAACACCATCGCCGCTCAGGCGCTGGTCAAAGAACAGCTGGCGGCCCAAAGCCACTTTCTCGGGAGTCATGGGATTATCTGCCGGAATCTCCATCGCCGCATAGCTCGCTATGGGGGCATAATCCGAGGGGTCTGCCGGGAGCGGCAGTATCTCCGGTTGAAACCCCACCGGCTCAGGTGCCGTAGTGCAGGCAGCGGCCAACAAAATAGCTGAAACTAGAAGAACGAAAACCCTTAATAACTTCATGTCCCCTCCCTCATATTATTGACTAACCCGGCATGTTAGCACATGGGAGAGTTGGGGGACAGTCTCCCAACTCTCCCTCCCAGAAGCTCTGTTTGCAGTCTTCCAAAATGCTTTTATAATGAGCCCGCAAATTAGGAGGGTTACAGATGCTCAGGAATACATCTTCTTTCATCAGTCTGCTCTTAACCGTTGGCTTGGGAGCCTATTGTTCACCGGCACCCGAAGAGGCAGCGGAAACGATCGAAACACCACCACCTGTAGTCGTTACGGCCCTTGCCGACCTGTATCCTACCGACGGGAGCGAAGCCAGCGGGACCGTCACCTTCGAGGAGACAGAGGGAAGGGTCAAGATCTCTGCTCAGCTCACTGGGCTCGAGCCCGGCATGCATGGGTTTCATATCCACGAGAACGGGGACTGCAGTGCACCGGATGCCAGCAGCGCCGGAGATCATTTTAACCCGGGCGGGACAGAACACGGAGCGCCCGATTCTCCCGTCCATCATACGGGTGATCTAGGAAATATTGAGGCAGACACCGACGGCAATGTCGACTTTGAAATGACGGTGGATTTTATATCCCTTTCGGAAGGACTGAATTCCATCCGGAGTAAGGCGTTAATCGTCGATGAGTCCGAAGATGATTTCGGCCAGACGACGGGTACCGCCGGGGCTCGGCTGGCCTGCGGTGTCATCGAGATGTGAGTTGATGGCTTCTTTGTACTCCCTTTCATAAATACGGTAACGTTTTTATGAAAGGGAGTACAAAGGAGAAAAGCTCTCGCTCGTCTCAGCCACCCGGCCCATCGGCTGTAAAATACGCCTCCAGAGAATTCAGCTGATCCACCAAATCCTCTGCATGGTATTTGAGGAGCTTCCGCACGGACAGCAGACCAGCCAGGCTCCCATCCTCTTCCACGATGGGCAAGTGCCTAATTTTCCGGGACACCAGTAATTCCAGGGCCTCAGAAGAGTCTGCTTGGGTGTTGAGGATCTCCAGCTTGGTCGTCATCACCTCGCGCACGAGGGTCTTTTCTGGATCGAGCCGAGCTGCCACAATGCGCAGCATGAGATCGCGTTCGGAAAAGATTCCGACTAACTGGTTGTTCTCAAGGACCACACAGGCCCCCATCTTGGCCTCTTTCATAGTGCTGACTGCATCAAGCACACTGGCATCTGCCGACACACCAGGAGGCGGCACCTGAGCGATTTTAATGACTTTCATTTGAGCTCAAGTATAGCAGAGTCCGCCTGTATGAGACTGCTACCATCCTTTTTAAAGCCGAAAGGCACAAAAGTATGAATAGACGCACCAAGGGAAAACTTTTTCCCTTTCTTCCCATCTAAAGGAATAGAATAAGCTCTAATGAGAACAATGAGAGGCTTCTTGCTATTCTGCCTTACCGTTGTAGCCTTCTCTACCTCGCTGCAAGGAGGGCATTTCTCTTTTCGCGTCCCAGAGAGGCATTTTTTCCTTCCCTCCCGTACCCTCTTCTTCTTCCAGCCTGCTCTCTACTTCCAGAGCCATGCTTACTCAAATCCCCATATTTATGCCCCTACCATTCATCTCTCGCGACACCACGGAACAGTGACTTATGCACGTCCTACACCAACCCGCAGAATTTATCAGCTGGTCGTCAGTGGCTCCATAGAGAGAGATATCGTACGGGCCAATACGACGGACTTGATTTTCCAAGTCGATCCTCCCCAGGCTCTCCTCTACATAGATGGCATGCTCATTGGAAGTGGGAGCGACTTCGCCACCGAGAGAGACCGCTATACGATTCTCGAGGGCCAACATGATCTTCGGATTGAATTTTCGGGATATCAGCCCTTTCACGAGAAGATGGCAGTGGTAGCCAACCGCACCCTGCACCTGGACATCCAGTTAGAACCTTTGCCAAAAGGTTCTGATTCCAGGTGAGTTCGTGAGTGCGTGCCTGTCTTGCTTGGCACGTTCGTCATGTCGTGCTGTCGTTTCCCTACCCTCACTCGGGTCCTTTACTATATTATCGTGCAGAGTTCTGGGGGATGGTGTAATGGCAGCACACATGGCTCTGGCCCATGGAATCGGGGTTCGAATCCCTGTCCCCCAGCCATTGATGAGTCGGTGAAACGTACTCACGAAAGCACAAGTTCACGCAAGCACGATGAAGCTTACTGTGACAGGGGCCACCGGGCTAGTCGGGGGTGCCCTTTGTCAATACCTCATCCAAGCCGGTCACCAGGTGGTGGCCCTGGCTCGAAACCCTGAGAAGGCGCGGGAAAAGCTTCCCACTGTGGAAGCTGTGGCCTGGGATGCCACTTCCGGTCATCCTCCCATAGAAGCTCTGGAAGGCTCGGACGCAGTGGTCCACCTGGCCGGGGAGTCAATCGCCGCAGGTCGGTGGACCTCCCAGCGGAAAAGAATGATTCGTGAGAGTCGCGTTGCCGGAACCAGAAACCTGGTCGAGGGTCTTTCCCACTGCCAGAATCCTCCCAAGGTTCTCGTG
>JAPUKI010000066.1 GCA_027295745.1 Acidobacteriota bacterium | reverse complement strand
CATGAGCCAAGTTTGGTCACCCAAGGTCCGCCCAGCAGTGAAAGCAATGCGTTGCCCATCGGGGTGAACACTTAAGCCGTAAAGCAGCAGTCCTTCCAGCGCTAGCCCAAGATATTGGGGCTCTCCGCCTTCCGCAGAAATTCGCCATATTTCGAGTGTTGGCTCCTGACCTTGAAGTCGGCCCTTGCCAAAGAGCACATGGCCTCCGTCAGGCATCCAGGCCGGCTGAAAGAGCCTTTCTGGTGACTGTACTCTCAGGAGTTCGCGGGTTTCACCCCCCGCGGTAGTCGGTATCACCTTCAGGGCCCGCGATGTCGGTCCTTGTTCGTCGAAGTCGGACCAGACAAAGGCCAACTGTTGACCATCGGGCGACACGGCCAAGTTGGACGCTCCAACATATCCCCCGTGGTCCATTTCGGTTGGCTGAGCCGGGACCGTGGATTGTTCGTTCTCTCCAGCAGGACGATCCGGATTCCCGCGATAGAGTTCTCTTTCGCGGCCGGTTTCGAGGTCTCGCACCACTAAGCTTTGACTCCCAGTTTTCATGTCAGCCCACCGATAGAAAATCGCCTTTCCGTCGGAGGACCACACCGGCCATTCGATAACGGTCTCAGTCTGCACAACAATAGGAGTCACCTCCCCGGTGTGAGCGTCGATGCGAAAAAAGCCGTCACCAAGCTCATCCCGACCCTGGGCCAGCAAGGAGCGGCCGTCGGGCGACCAATGAAGTTGGAACGCGTGCCCTCCCTTTCGCCTGATTTTCATCCCGAGCCGGCGCCGCTGCTCCTCACCGGTTCTGATGGAGCGAATACCAAGGACAAATGGATCAAGCCCCCTTCCCCGGCCCGATGCATAGGCCAAGTACTGACCATCAGGCGACCACTCGACCGAAGTGTCATGGCCTACATGACTGACCAGCTTTTGGGGAGGCTGGAGTGTACCGGTCGCTGGGTCGAGTGTCGCGACGTACACATCGCTCACCCAGGCTGTGTAGCCGTAATAGTAGGAGCCGTCCCGAGTGAGCCCGAGCCAGGTGTTCGCGATAGGCGCTATGTCCGGCTTGACCAGCTCAGGGGCTCCGCGGGGCTGCCCATCAACCACCCGTATGACCCAGGCACCGAACGTGCCCGCACGGTCGCTGGCGAACAGGACCCGCTCCCCATCGGGCGCCCACCCCAGCACGAAGTCATTGGCCGGGTGCTCCACCAGAGAAAACCCGCGACTTCCGTCCGTCGAGAGCAGGTAAATGTCGCGTTCGGAAAATTCTTCCCTGGGCGGGAAGTCATAAACAATCCAGCGCCCGTCCGGTGAAAACGCCATGTTTGTGGACAGCAAAGAACTCGGGCCCATCGTCGGCAGCACCCGCACAGAACCATCCGCCACGGAGACCAACACGGTCTGGCTTGTACCGTCCTTTTTCGAGAAAGTCGCCAGAATGTGCTTACCCTCCGGGGACCAGTCCTGGACCTGAATGCACCTGATTTCCTCGTTGCGATAGATAACGCGTGGTTGGGAGCCATCCAGGCCGATGATGCGCAGGTCACAGCCTCTCTCGATGTGCCAGGCGTAAGCGACCTGCTTGCCGTCGCGCGATATCGCCTGTGCAACTTCCGCGAACTCAGAGGACTCCAGCCAAGAACCCTTATTGGTGAGGCGGCGCTTCTCCCCGGTCTTGAGGTCTTGGAGGGCGAGGTCGCCGGTGCTCCAGTCCGTATAGGAGAGTAATCGCCCATCGGGGGAAATCGCTCCCGGAACGACGTCAGCCACCTTGTAGTCCGTTGGGGCTGCTTTGTCAGGCTCTTGAGCCTCGGCAGATGAAACAACCAAGCAAGCCAAGAACAGTGACAACGCTGACAGTGCAGTAATCAATGCTTTCATCTCAGACCTCCTTTGATGAAAAGGGTTAAGAAGAAAGGCGTTGGATTGTCTAACAACGGGAATGGTTGTCCCAACCATGAAAGTCCCCTTCCTCTAATTGCACAGAAGGAAATTTCTCTAGATGATAAGCCTTAATGGGTTAGAAGGCAAAGTCAACCGGTTTTATATACTAAACCGAAAGATAGATGGGTCCATTCTAGCGAACATATTGAACCTAGACTCGCTCGTCGGAAGCCACCCTTTCGCCCACTTGGACGTAAAACGCCCTTACCGGAAAGTGAGATTGAAGGACCCCACTGGCGGTCCATTGGACGGTTTGCCGACTATACGTCCAAGTGGTTTAGGTGATCGAAGCTACACACCAGATTTTGAGTCTGGGAGCGTGCCAGGTGAAAAGTTACGAAAAGCTAACAAAACCTTGGGAATTTGCGGGTTTTCGCCAGATCAAACGAGTGATTCATTGAGTGATATTGAGTTAACTAGGTGGACGAAAAGTGGACGGATGTTTTTGCGGAAATAGCTCTCCATTTTGTGAAGTTTTTCAAACTCCCGGTCGCTTTAGCCAGATAGCAATTCAGACCGTTGGGTTATGAGCCTACACGCGTATTGCCCAGTCTTTCCTGCTCAATCACTTAGGTCCTTCTTGTCTCCTGGTTTTTCCTGTAGTTCGGGTGGTTCTGTGGTAGAAATGTGGTGCGACGTAGAAGTGCGGAGGATTCTTGGAGTCCCTCTGGAACTCCCACCAGGCCGCTGAATATCAGCTCAGCATTTCTCTCCCACTACCGATATGGGTAGAAGCGGATATTGTTGATCTGAGCTACAACCCCAGGGCACGCAATATCAGGTGTGGCTGCATGATGCTTTCTGGTGGATTAACTAAGGCCATCGCATCCATAAGGGCTTTGCGAACTTCCAATCTTGTCTCAGCCCTAGCGAACAGGCGGCCGACATACCAGTTTATGAAACTAAGATTGAATGGCCTCTTGCCTTTGGTCTGCGGATAAGCGAGATCAGATCCAGAAGTCAGTTGCCATGCCCAGTTAGCGCCTACATTACCCATTTCCTTACGAAATCGCCCTGAGAACCCCGACAGATCGGAACCGTTTTCACGAAACTTGGAAAGGGATTCCCACAAGAAGACGCCTTCCTTGGCGGCCTTCGTCATGCCTTGTCCGTATATAGGGTTTAGTTTACAGACCGCATCTCCCATTGCCACGAGCCGATCTGGAAATCGCTTTAACTGATCGAATCGATGCAGATAGCACTTCGGAATTCTGTACTGGTGACATTCAGAGACGGGCTCTGCCAGGCGCAGGAAATCCGCAATGTCTGGTTCATCCAAAGATTCGGCAAAATCTTTGAATCCCACGTCGTCGATAGGAGCGCGAGCACCAAAATATCCCCACTGCGTGACGATCCATCGATCTGCTTCAACTCGTTCTATGACACCACCCGTCCACTTTCTAGGTGCATCGGGATCCATCAAGAGCAAGTTCCAATCTGGTGAGAAATCCGGTGCCTGGAAGAGACAACTGGTGTAAGTGAGGTCCACCTCCACGACTTCGGTAAAAGGCTCGTCAAACCCCAGCGTTATTAGTTCTTTCAGTAGCTTGGACCCGCTGCCACGAGCATCTACAGTCAACTCCGAGTCCAGGTCAACCTGCTCTCGTGGACCCTGCGCCAATACCCCTAAAACTGTCTCATGCGAGGAATCTATTTTCCATTCCAGGAACCTATGGCCCGACAGAATTTCCACATTGTCGAGGGACTCAACGTGTTGACGCAGGTGGGATTCAAAGAAAGGTCTCGTTGCTCCAATAAAGGTCCGTCCCGTTTCTCCCTGTACTAGCCAGTGACCCAAATGCGTCCATTTGATGTCCCTACCACCATCAAAGAGGTGTGCGCCGCCCGCAAGGAGCTTCTCAATCACCTCCGGCATCAGTTCTTTGAGGGCTTGGTAGGCTGGGGGAAGAATGGCATGAATGTGGTTCCCCTGGGGAACGGCCTTTCGTGGGGTAGTTCCTGCGCCAAACATGTCCGCGTCGAGAACGACGACACTCTTGAAAAAATCTGACAGGGCGCGTGCTGCAAAGAGTCCTGTGATACTGGCACCCAAAACGACGGCCCGACCGGAACCCGTTTGATTAGACATAACAGTTCCCCCCTCCCATCTCTGCAAGGTCTTCAGCCCAGGCTGAGTCTATACGGTCACCGACGACGATGATTACGTTGTTGCTCATAGTTGTCCCTCCCGGTCCTGATAGTCTATCTGCGGACACCAATGAACTCCCTGCCGTGAAAATTGACAGAGGAGAACTTATCTCACTCTTTTTGTACCTTCATTGGTATCTCTTGGCGCGTGCCCGAATTACATGAAAGCAAGCACCTTTCCCAAAAACAATCACGACAGCTCCTCCGCCTTGGCCCTGAAGAAGCTGCGTGCTGGATGATGCACAAATTCGTCAGTAACGACCGTGCCGAGGCCTATTATTGCAATCCCCAACATGACACACTCCCAAGCAAGATCTGAGGCTCTGACAGATTTGGAGATGGTTCCAGCTTCTTGGCTCCGTCTAATCCCGGACTCGAAAAGAGCACATAATCGTTCAAAATAGTTCTTGGCCAACGTTTTCAGCTCCGACGGCACGTCAGCAGTATTAAGGAGTAGGCTGCAGCAGGCACAAATCCCTTCTTCGGGATGCTCCGAATATAGCTCTTCAAAGTGTTTGTCGATCGCCCTCAGTACTTTAGGGAAATCATTCGGGTACTCGTCAATAAGCGCCTGGAGCTGTGCCAGGTCATCCTCGATGTATTTCGTGAGCGCCACCTTGGCCAGATTCGCCTTGTTGGAAAAATGGTGATGAATGTTGGCTCGGCTTACCCCCAGCTCTGAGGCAATTTCTCCGAAACTGAGTTCACTGTAGCCACCCTTCTTGAGTTGACCGATGGCCATACTGATGATGCGGGCTCGAGTGTCCACAGGATGATACTAACTTACATGCAAGTAGGGATCAAGGCCTGTCTAGCGCGAAAGGATAGAAGGCAATTAGATGGACTAGAATCTTGGTTGTTTCTAAACTTTAGACCTTTGGGTGAGGAACCCAAAGCCCACTTGGACGGATAACGCCCTACCCATCCCTTAGCCAGGAGTCCGATAAGCCGACTATACGTCCAAGTGGACTGGGGACACAAGGATCTAGGGT
>JAPUKI010000065.1 GCA_027295745.1 Acidobacteriota bacterium | reverse complement strand
CCACTGGTAGTTTTGCCAGGTGGTGGAGACCTCTATCTTCCCGCCCCCCGGTGTCCCACTGCCGCCAGGGCGAGCGCCTCTGCCCAAGTTACCACCGAACTGACCAGCCCTCGGGCCAAAGCCGCTGCGAGTCATCTCGAGAGTCTGAACCCGGGGCACGGTGATCTCCCCTTCCCCATTC
This sequence comes from Acidobacteriota bacterium, assembly GCA_027295745.1. Lineage (GTDB taxonomy): Bacteria > Acidobacteriota > UBA6911 > RPQK01 > JADFOI01 > JADFOI01. Next base: position 5,388 of record JAPUKI010000065.1, on the reverse strand, counting down.
CAGGCCAGGTCCAGTCTCAGCTTTGCGTCTGAGACAACGGCTCCCATGCCAAAGCGAAGTTCCACTCGCAGCGGCATGCCCGACTCCTCATCGACCCAAAGGCTCCCTTCTTCTACCCGAAGGCCCGGAATCTTGGGTTGAATGCGAATCTCGATGGTATCAGTCGAATCCAGGCGGGCCGGTCCGATCACCTCCGCCTCCTCCAGAATCGCCCCTACAGCCAACAGATCGGGGCGCGGGAGCTGGGGGAAAAAGTTGGCCAGGCGTCTCCTTCCCGGGCCGGCGGGCCCCACCCCGGAGTCCACGGTGACACCGTTGCGCTGCAACCTGATGACCTCTTGTCTGAACTCTCCGGGAAGGCCGAGGAAATGACGTTCCCGAGAATCCAACTCCTGTTTTCCATTGGGGAGCTCCATCAAGGAACGGCTTCGAACCTCCACCGAGTAGTGGTTCAAGAGTTCCTTCCTAAGTTCTAAGGCCTGGCGGGCTCGCTCCAGAAGGTCTGCCTCCTCGGTGGCCGGAAGGAGCAGTCCGAGGAAAAGCACTAACAGCTGGGAATAAGGCATGAAACACACTCTTCAGAGAGTTCCCACGTTTGTTTTTGTTCAATGGTCATAGTACCACGGGGAATCTGGCGTTACTGGATTTGCTCAACGATCAACTGCTGATGTAGTAACCCTCGCGGCAACGGACGGTCAGCCCCTTTCTTGTTGTCAGCCTGATCGTTCGAAATGCTTTTTGGGAGCTCTCTCGGTTCGGGGTGTATCCGATGCTGTATTGATGCCGGAGCTCTTCCTCAATCTTCTGGAAAATCTCTTCCAGCGACTGCTCCTCAGTCACTTCGAACATGCTGCCGCCGGTCTCGCGCGCCAGGCGCTCCAGGATTTGTTTTCCGTCAGGAAGTTGAGGCCTTCTGGGAGCTCCACCCCTTCCACCCCCCGGGCCTCTCCTGCCGCCCCTCCCTCCACTTCCTGCACGACCTCCACCTCCGCTACGACCTCGAAGTGCCATGTTCATCTCGGAATCGTAGTAGCGCACGGTGTATATGATGGAATCGTTGCGTTGGGCCGCCTCTATGGCCTGGTCCAGGTCCATGATGCTCCCGAAGTCGACTCCGTCGGAGATGACAATCATGGCCTTGCGCCCGGATTCGAACTTCAGAATCTCATCTACTGCCAGGAAGACGGAATCGTAGAGCACCGTTCCTACTCCCGCCCGGCCTGGCCTGGTGGGGACTTGCAGGCTGTCCAATGCGGCCAGAAGTTGCTCTTGCGAATGGGTCAGATTTTCCAGTAATTGGGCCTCGATGTCGAAGGACATCACAAAAGCCAGATCGCTTTCTGGTCGCAAAATGTCTGCAAGAAACTGATAGCTGGCCTGCCGTTCTTCCTCGAGAATCCGGCTCTGACTCATACTGGTGTCCACCAGTAAGCCCAACGTCAGGGGCAAATCGGTCTCGCTCGAGAAATATTCAATTTCCTGTGGTTGACCCTCTTCCTCGAGAAGAAAGTCTTCTTTGGTAAGGCTGTTGACCAAGCGGCCTTGCTTATCCCGCACTGTGGCCAGGATGTTCACCAAATCGACCTCTACTTTGAAAGAGGGCGTCTCCTGAGGCCAGGCCAAAGGGAAAATCCCTAGAAGAATGGCCAACCCTACAATCATTGACTGCATAGACAAGGTCCTGGTTTTCATTTTTGAGGCTCTCTGGATTGCACGGGATGGGCCGTGCTACTTGATTTTTTCAACCACCATGGTGACCAAATCTTCACCGTTTTGCCTCATGTAGTAAACATGGACGTAGGTACCGGGATCGTATTGAGTCGTTTGCCCTCTGATCGATGCGGATCCCATCACGAATTCCCTGGCTCCCCACTTTGTCTGTACGACCAGACGGTTCAAGGTCATGGACTCAACGGTTCCATAGAAATCATAGACTTTTTCGGATTTCTTCTCCTCTTTAGACTTGGGTTCTCCTGTAGCAGGGTTCTCAGCCCCATTCCAGGCCGGTCCTGCCTTCCTGTTCGCCGAGGGAAGCGACAGGTCAATGTTTAGGAAGGCGCTGACGGTAAGCCCCAGATAATTTACATCCGTTTCGATGAGTTCATCTTCAATCACGTCGAACTCTTTGCGCCATACGTTCCGCTGATTGTAGGCATTAAAAACTGACACGCCCAGATTGGCCTTGCTGGTTTCCCCAGTCCAGAAGTCCCGGCTTGCTGATAAGTCCAGCCGCTGGTAGCTGGGCAGCCTGATCCCATTCTTGTCTCCGAACTCCAAAATGGCCAGAGACCTTCCGTTGGGAAACACGACCTCCTCAAAGCCAATCGGCTCGGTGAGCGGTTTTCCCGTTGCGTAGACCCAGGTGCCAGAGAAGGTCCACCGATTGAGTCTAAAACTGTCCACGATCTTAAACTCGTGAGTCGAGTCGTGAGAAGCTGAAAACGGATCAGGACTCAGCTGTGGGAAGTCATGCTCCACTCGAGCCAGGGTGTAGGTTATCCACCCTGTGTTGCGACCGAATTTCTTCTGTGCCAGAAATTCGATCCCCTCAGCCGTCCCCGATCCAGTGTAGAACAAAGTACCCAGGTCAAAGTCCTCGAGAATTCTTCGTCCGAATCGTAGTGACGCAAATTCAGAGAGACCACTGAGTTTTTTTTGATAGGCCTCCACGTCAAAGAGGAGATTCTGAGTTTCATAGCTGGCGCCACCAATCAGATGAGTGGCTGAACTCACCGGTATCCGATCGCCATCGGAGAGCATCCAGAACTGTTGGTCCCCCTGCAGTACATCCTCCCGGGTCAGCCGGTTGGCGAACTGATGATATTTCCCTCCTGCCGCCTTGAAGCGCAAACGGTCCGTGGCATGAAAGATGATGGAGAGTCGAGGTTCTGTATAGGTCTTCTGGGTAAGATCAAAATAGGTGGCCCTAAGACCGGGTGTGATGGACAATTGTGGAAAGGGGACCCATGTGTCCTGTAAATAGAGAGAAAACTGAGTTGCGGTGTCATTCCGGTCAAAAAAAGCCGTCTCTTGATTGAAGTTGTAATCATAACGAATGGAGTTCTGGGTGATCTGAGTGCCAAATTCCAGATGATGTCTGGGATTCAGGGTCAGATCATTCTCCAACTTGACCGTGATGTCCGTCAACTTATTGTGCTCGGCCGATCCTCTATTGAACACTCTAGGGCCATCCCCCTCATTGTCGGGGATGATCTCTTCTCCCGTCTCAGGATCCAAAAACGTGAGCTCCGTCGTTCTGTCAAAATCCTTGAAGTAGCGAGAATGGGCGACTGTAAAACGGCTAAAGAAGGAGTCATTCCACTGCCTCATCCAGTTCAAGCTCAGGCCGGTATTTCCCCAGTTGGAAAGATTAGTGATCTCTCCTGAAATATCCCCGGTCACAGTAGACTCACCGTCCGGGTTTTGAAAAAATGATCTGTTGATGTTGATAGGCCTTGAGCTATCCAAGACATCCTGACCCTTGTAGAGACTGAACATCAGAGTGTCCTTCGATGTGAGATCGAAGAGGAGCCGGGAGTTGAGGTCGTAGAAAGAAGAATCTGGCTGCACCGAGAAAAGGGCCGCTCTCCTTCCCCCAAACCCTGCTCCCCCAGGTCCAGCACTGCTCTCGCTGAGATTGTCCCGGATTCGATCACTAAAGGGACTTTGAAAGGATTTTCGTCCCGCTAGCATAAAGGACCCTCTGCTTCCCAGGGGAATGTCCATGTAGGCGTTATAGCTGAGAAAACTGATTCCTCCACCGAAAGAGGGCTCAGTGCTGCGGCCACTTTTCCCGTTCAGCTCTACAACACTCGAGATTCTGCTCCCGTACTTGGACTCGAATCCTCCTTTGTACATCGTGATGTCCTCGATCGCATTAGCGTTGAAAGCACTGAAAATGCCAAAGAAATGGTCTACATCGTAAACAGTGAAGCCATCGAACAGCACCAAGTTTTGATCCGGAGTCCCTCCTCTGATGTAAAGCCCAGCAGAGGCCTCGTTGGTTGCACTGATACCGGGCATGAGCTGAAGAGACCGGAAAATGTCCTTTTCCCCTAGACTAGGAAGTGCTGCTAGTTGACTGGGCAGCACAGAGACCACACCTATACTCTCAGAAGCGTTCATTAACTCCGCCGTGTCGGGCACAACGGTTATTTCAAATTTGAGTTCTGCCAGTTCCAGTGTTATGTCAACCGTGACGGTGTTCTGGTTCTCCAGAAGAACCGCGAGTCCCTTCTCGGCAAAGCCGGGAAGGGAGGCCATGATCGTGAATTGACCGAGGGAAACACCCGTCAGCAGGTAGTTCCCTACATCGTCTGTAACGGTCGAGATTTCTGTTTCCTTGATCGAGATCGAGACCCCGGGTAACCTTGTTCCGTCCCTTGCTTGAACGGTTCCCGAGATCTGGCCCGGGTCATCGCCTCCCGTCTGTCCACGGACCAATACAGGAATCAAGCAAAGAATAACTAAGGAGATGCATCGCTTTACTCTGGTCTTCATTCCCATCGTCTTGTCTTCCCTAAATGAGTAGGAGCTACTCTGAGTAGCCCTCCCGACCCCTTCACCTTCCTAAGGGTGAAGGCCTTTTTTGAGTCAATCACATCTTATCGGTGACCACGGTAAAGGTGGGTCAAGAGTTGTAATCTCTTGTCAACATCTGTAAAGGGGGATGGGAATGGAGAGACAAAAAAGATACGTTCGTGATCGTTCTCGTTTCCTGGTCCAGGGCTCAAGATTCATCCGAACAGCAGCAGGTCATAGATGCAAGGGTCGTCGCCAATCCTGGCTTTCTTCTTTTGCTTCAGAAGCCGAAACAAAGTAGTCTTGCCAACAAGCAAAATAACTGTGTGACTTCAATAATGATTCAGTAGGAGGTAGCACAATGCATCGACGCCGATTTGTTCAATCCGGCCTGGCCGCAGCCATTGTGGCTTCCCTTCCCGCAAAACAAAGCATCGCCGCACTGCTCAACTTAACGACCGAGGTGAGTGCCGATGTTCCGGCGATGACCGGGGATGGTGCCCAAGTCGTTTTAAAACAGAGTGCAGTGCAGGATCTCAGCAACAGTCTTCGGGGCCAGCTCCTACTAAGGGGTGATGATGGCTATGACAGGCACCGCCGAGTTCTCTATCCGGAGTACGACAAATACCCCGGCTTGATCGTCCGATGTGCCGGATCAGCCGACGTGCGTAACGCCATCAATTTCGCGCGAGCAGACAATCTCCTGGTTGCTGTGAAGTGTGGCGGTCACGGCGCCGCCGGCATGGCCACCTGCGATGGCGGCATGATGATCGATCTGTCACTACTGAGGAGCATTCGGGTTGATCCCATTGCTCGTACCGCCGACGTTTCGGGCGGCAGCCTGCTGGGACATATGGATCACGACAC
>JAPUKI010000064.1 GCA_027295745.1 Acidobacteriota bacterium | reverse complement strand
TTCGAGGTCATCGTTTTGGTGGGTATGGGGATGATTTTTCAACTTCCGGTCCTGGTGGCATTTCTTTCTCTTTTCGGACTCATTTCCCCAGGGTTCCTGTGGAGGAACTTCCGTTATGCTCTCCTTGTGATCCTGATCGTGGCAGCTGTCATTTCACCCACGGCTGACGTCTTGAATCTGTTTTTGTGGAGTGGCCCGATGCTGGTGCTCTATGTGATCAGCATCGGGATCTCTTGGATTTTCAAAAAGCGACGAGAACGGTCGGAAGAATAGGAGGAAGGGAAAGAATCCAGAAACCAGAAGTCAGCGGCCCGTAGGCTGAAGCCTACGGCTCCGACGGAACTGACGAGGCTCAAACAGAGCCGTGGGCTTCAGGCGAGCCTGTTTAGCCCACGGGCCAGCGGTCTGTGGTCAGCGTTTAGAGGCCCTCCAAGTCATACTCTTCCCGGTAATTCTGGGATATAAAGATATAACTTTGCTCTCGCAGCTCATCCATGAATTTCCTCAACCCAGGTTGAGCCTTTTGTTCGTAGAGCTGACGTGAGATTTCTGGACGAACTTCCTCCACCGGCTTGAGTCGAACTGCTGTGTGGCTCACCACTTTAATGATCTGAAGTCCATACTCGGTCTCGATGATGCCGCTGATATCGCCTTCCTTCAACTGAAACGCCACTTCTTCGATGAGGGGCGACATCGAGCCCTGCTTGAAGCTGCCAATTTCTCCACCTCGGGCCGCGGTGGGGCCGTCTGAATACTGTTTGGCCGACTCCTCGAAGGAAGCGCCGGCCCGTAACTGGGCAAGAACTTCCTCTGCTTTCACTCTCAACTGTGCCTTGTCCTCCCCTTCCGTCAGAAACAAAATCTCTTGCAGTTCCACTTGAGCCTTCTCGGTATATTCTTCGATGTGTTCCTGGTAGTAGGCCTCTATTTCAGGTGTGAGAAGGGTGAGCTTGGAATAAACGAACTGTTGAAGTAAGGAGTCAATAGTGAGTCGCTGTCTCAGTGAGTCTCGATAGTCCTCCAGAGAGGAGCCCTGCTGCTGGAGATACTGATCGAGAATCTCCAGATTGGGAATACCGGCACCTTTACGCATCTCTTCGATGACACTTGTGACGTCCCCCTCGATGTTGGAGCTGATGCCGAATTCCTCAGCTCTTTGAACCAACATCTTGGTTTGGATCATGGTTCTTAACAGAGCTCGCTTCTCCCTCTGGAACTGTTGCTCCAGCCGCTCCGGATTCTGAGTTTCCTGTACCAGACTCGCTCTCAAGATTCTCAGTTCCTTGTTCAGGTTTATCATCGTGATGACTTCATGGTTCACTCTCGCCACGATTTCGTCCAGCAGGACGATCTCTTGTGCCGAAAGCGCGGGCAGCGATCCCATCAGGAGAATGACAATCAGCGCTAAGCGAACTTCCACAAATCGATTGGAGGGTTGCATTCGGATCTTTTCACTCGAAAGTTAAGGTCTCGTCATGAATTTCTATGGAGGCACCCTCAAATAATCGATTCACATACTCATCCAGGGCGACACGTTCCTTCGAAGCCACAAGTTTTTCAAAAATGGTTTCCTGAACTTCGTAGAACTTCTGGGCGTGGCGCGGAACCCATTCTTCCATCATGAAGATATGGTATCCCTCGGGAGAGCGAAAGACCGGACTGATTTCTCCTGGTTTGAGTTGAAAGATCGTCTTTTCGAAGTTGTCAGGAAGTTGGCCGCGTATGAAAGTTCCCAAATCGCCTCCAGCTTGTGCGGTCAATCCCCGGGAATAGCCTTGTGCCATACTCTTAAACGTTCGAGTATCTCCAAAGTTCAACTGTTCACGGATCTCCTCCGCCTGCTCTCGGTCCTCCACCATGACCTCCAGAACGTGAGCCTCATCCTCGATGATGTATTCGTGCGCATGAGTTGTGTAATACCGATAGATCTCCTGATTGCCGATCTCGATCTGTGAGACAATCTCCTGCTTTATGAATCTCTGTATGGTCAAGAGGATCCGAACGCGCTCACGCAACTGCTCTGTAACTTCTTGTTCTGGGGAAAGCCACTGAACCAGTTGTCGTTCCACTTCCTCTTCTTCCACTGTGATGTTTTGTCGTGTCGCTTCCTGGAGTAAAAGTTGCTCCAGGAGGAACTCCCGAAACCGTGTTTCCCTCCGAGAATCGGTAGATTCCTCTTCCGAGTCATCCGGGGCCAAGGAAAGAAAGCTTTGGAACTGGTCCCGCAGCAGGGGACGACCATTAAGAACTGCGATGGTTGGAGATTCAGGTTGGGTGGGCTGAATTTCTTCGGGCTCCTCCCCACAGCCCCCAAGAGGGACAAGCGCGAGCACAAGGATAAAACGTTTTAAAATCATGTTCCTGAAGCCGCTCATTCTAGCACAGACACCTCATCCAACAGGGAATGCACATATTGAAAAACCTCACTGGGAAGAGTGGAGGAGATCTCTGCACTCATGTTTCCCTCTGGAGTGAGGGACAATTTCCCGGTGCGGCGCACGAGATCGATGACATGCTCACGGGAAACAGGGGTATCTTCTCGGAATTTCAGAAGGACCCGAGATCCTTTTCGCTCCAGCAGAAGAATCTTCAACTGCTGAGTGCGCAAGCGCAGTCTTGCATATTCAAACAGGTTTGAGACGGACTTGGGATATTTCCCGAACCGATCCACTACCTCCCCCTTCAGATTTTCAAGAGCAGACTTGTCAGGAGCTGAGGAAACCCTTTTGTATAGCCACAGGCGCAGCGTAGAGTCATCGATGTAGTGCTCGGGAATCTGGACATCCATGCGGAGATCAAGCTTGGTTTGCACTTCTTCAGGAACTTCTTCACCTCTCAACTCTCTGATGGTCTGCTCCAGCAGTTTCGTATACAGTTCAAGTCCAACCGCATCAATGTGTCCGTGCTGCTCAGAACCCAACAAGTTCCCGGCACCGCGAATCTCAAGGTCCAGTGCCGCGATGCGGAAACCCGAACCCAGCTCACTGAATTCCTTGATTGCGGCCAGACGCTTTTCAGCCTCCGGGGTCAAAGTATCCGGCGATGGCGTCATAAAGAAGGCATAAGCACGACGATTGGATCGTCCCACCCGCCCCCTCAACTGGTACAGCTGGGCCAATCCAAACTGATCACTTCGATTGACGATCAAAGTATTGGCGCGGGGAATGTCCAGGCCATTTTCAATGATCGTGGTTGAGACCAGGACATCGTATCGGTAGTTGAGGAAGTGAACCATGACTTTCTGGAGCTGTCCTTCCCTCATCTGCCCATGAGCCACGGCCACACGAGCCTCTGGCACGGTCTCCTGAATCATAGTGGCGATTGAATCAATCGTCTCCACGGAGTTGTGGACAAAGAAGACTTGACCTTCACGCTTCATCTCCAGGTCTATGGCAGTTCGAATGATGTTTTTGTTGAACCTCACCACCACAGTCTGAATCGCAAGCCTGTCGCGGGGTGGAGTCTCGATAATGGAGAGGTCTCGAAGTCCAATGAGCGACATGTTCAAGGTGCGAGGAATCGGCGTTGCGGAAAGTGCTAAAACGTCAACTTCGGTCTTCAGCTGTTTGAGTCTCTCTTTCTGAGTCACCCCAAAGCGCTGTTCTTCATCCACCACAATCAGTCCTAAATCCTGAAAGTGGACATCCTTTGACAAGAGTCGATGAGTGCCGATCAGGATATCCACCAGACCCAGGGATGTGCGTCGGAGTATGTCAGTTTGCTCCACTCGACTTTGAAAGCGACTGACCATTTCAATATTTACGGGAAAACCCTGACAGCGCTCTCTAAAGGTATTGAAATGCTGGAAGGCCAGGACCGTAGTGGGAGCCAGCACTGCCACCTGTTTGCTATCGTTGACGGCCTTAAAAGCCCCTCGCATGGCGACTTCTGTTTTTCCGTAACCCACATCGCCGCAGATCAATCGATCCATTGGCCGTAGCGCTTCCATGTCCCGGTTGACATCCTGAATGGCGGCCAGTTGGTCGGGGGTTTCCTCATATTCAAATGCTTCCTCAAATTCCCGGCTCAAGGAGTCATCGGCCGAGAAAGCGTGTCCCTTCGCCATGTCTCGACGAGCATAGAGCTTGAGCAAGTCCTCGGCCAAGTGCCGCATGGACTTCTTAATGCGCTGCTTGGTTTTCCCCCAGGAAACTCCCCCCAGTAGGTCTATCTGAGGTTTTGCCGGGCCCGCTCCACTGTACTTCTGTATCAGGCCCAGACGATCGATGGGGACGTATAATTTGGCACCTTTACGGTAGACCAGTACCACAAACTCCTTGAGCTCCTTCCCCACTCCGATCCGTTTCAGACCCTGAAAGACCCCAATTCCGTGATCAATGTGAACGACATAGTCCCCTTCTTTGAGGTCTCGGAAATCAGAAAGAAATTGAGTAGCAATCTCCAGATGGACCGGCTTTCTGGCAGCCATGAGCTGGCTTTCCTGAAAGATATTCTCCTGAGTGAGGATATGAAGCCCTAAGCTGGAGGAATAGAAACCATTTGAGAGTTTTCCTTGTATGACAGACAAAGGGTGAGAGAGAGCTTCATCGATCCCCTTCTCCTCAAGGTGAACTGCCACGCCATATTCTGCCAAAAGGTGGGCGACACGTTCAGTCATTCCTCGCGAGCCCATCACCAGAACGACTCGCTCATCTGCACTGCGCCACCGACTGAGGTCGGAAAGAATGTCCTGGATTCGGCTTTTATAGGTGCGTTCGAGCTGAAAATCGAAACGGCAAGCCGCCTGAGGCATATCCGACAGTTGTTTAATGAAGAAGGCTTTCCTGTTCCTCAGTTCTGCAACCATCCATTTCTTGTCGAAAAACAACTGCTCAGGAGGCAAGACAAGCTCTCCAGTGGCCTGTTGCTCCTGAAATATTTCCTGTTGACGGGAACAAAATTTCTCAAGTTCCCCCAGGAACCCGTCAGCGTCTGGGAGCACGATCCGCAAATCTTGTGGCTCAGGCAGGAACTCCAAGAGATGATGTCGGTTGTCCATCACCAGTGGAAAGACATATTCAAAGCCATTGAACAACTCCCGGTTCTCAGTGAACTGACGCTTTTCCTGCAGGGAATCTGCGAAGCGAACTTCATTCCAGTGTTCAGGAGCCTCCTTGTGCCAGCGCGCAATCTCAGTTTCGGACAGAATCATCTCCCGCATGGGCACAACCTGACAGGAAGAGATGAGCCCAATAGATCGTTGGGTGCTGGGGTCAAACTCGCGCATGGACTCAATCTGGTCTCCGAAAAACTCAATTCGAGCAGGATTTTCATAGGCTGGGGAAAAGACATCGACAATCCCCCCCCGAATTGAATACTCACCGATTTCGCTCACCGGATCCTCCCGCACATAACCCATCTTCCGCAGTCCCTCCAGAAGGTGATCCAAGGGCAGGAAGCTGCCTACTTCAAGATGAACACAGTGGCTCAAAAATTCAGCTGGCGACGGCAACCTGGTGAGTATCGAAGCGAGGGTTGTGACAATGAATCCCGGATCTTTCTGCTGTAGCCTCCACAAAGCGACCGCTCTTTTGGCTGCGATCTCGGGATGGGGCGACAGGCCGCGATAGGGACTCGCTTCTGAGCCGGGAATAACCAGGACCTGATCTTTACTCCCCTCTGGGAGAAAGAAACGCAGATCCTCAGCGATCTTCTCGGCCTGACGGTTGTTGAGACACAGCCACAGAAAGGGGGTTGGCGATTGCCGAAAAAGTGAGGCGAAGAGAAAGGCACAATCCGACCCATGAAGGCCTTCCAGGATACTGAACCCCTGGAGTCTTTCAGCCAGACTTCGAGAGATCTGGGTGGCAGTCCTGGGGAATCTACTTTTTTCCTGCGCTTCGGATTCGGTCAATGATGCCTGATGTAGAGAATTCTTTGTCAAAATCTACTGAAATAACCTTTCCCCCATTGGATTCCACAATGTGCCGGCCCACAATCTCATCGATGGGCCAGTCACCGCCCTTTACCAGGACTTGCGGTATCAGCTCTTCAATAATAGTTTGAGGAGTTCTCTCCTCAAAAGTTGTCACAAAGTCGACACTGGTGAGTGCACTGATGACCTCACAGCGCTCCTCCTCACACAGCACGGGGCGGTCCCCGCCCTTGATTTCTCTCACCGAAGCATCGCTGTTTAATGCCACCACCAGCACATCCCCCTGAGCCTTCGCTTTCTCCAGATAACGCACGTGCCCAGGATGGAGCAGGTCGAAGCACCCGTTGGTAAAAACGATCCTTTTGCCCTCGGATTTCAGTTGCCCCAGGATCTTTCTAAGCTCCTGGCGGGACTTGATCTTTCTCCTGGTCGTTTCCATCACTCTCTCTTGTCTGCTGTCTGCTGTCTGCTGTCTGTTGTCAGCTGGTTTCCCCCAGATGCTCGTGAAACCGGGCTGCGATCCCCTCTGCATACTTGTTGATTTCTCCTGCGCTTTCTCCCTCCAGCATAACTCTCACCAGCGGCTCTGTTCCGGAGTAGCGGATCACAACTCGTCCTTTCTCCCCAAGACTTTCCTGGGCTGCCTCAATGTCACGCTGAATCTCGGCGATCTTTGAGAAATCAGGTTTCTCCCTGACCCGCACATTGATGAGAACCTGCGGGAACTTCTCGAGACCCCGCGCCAGATCACCCAACGAGCAACCCTCCTCCAATACGAGATTGCCGATCTTCAGAGCGCTCAAGATACCGTCTCCCACGAAAAAGCCAGCCTTCATGATGACGTGTCCAGACTGCTCGCCTCCCAGGGAGTGGTTTCCGCGAAGCATCTCTGCCAGGACAAAACGATCTCCCACCCGGGTGCGCAGTGTCCGTATGTGTTCTCTTTGCAGTGCCACCTCCAGACCTTTATTGGCCATGACCGTGATGACCACACACCCGGACTCCAACTGTCCCTTCTTTTGAAGAGATCGCGCTAGAATAAAGAGAGTGTAATCGCCATCCAAGAGGTTCCCCTTCTCATCACTGAAGATGGCGCGATCACCATCTCCATCAAAGGCTACGCCGAAGGAAGCTTGTGCCTCCAGGACAGTTTGGGCCATCTGTTGAGGATAAACGGCCCCACAATTGTGATTGATGTTCCGCCCGTTGGGTTGGGTATTGATAGCGACCACTTCGGCTCCTAGCTTTTTGAATAGCTGCGGAGCAATGTGAAAGGCTGCACCATGGGCACAATCGAGAACGACTTTCAAAGGCTTCAAGGTAGGCACAGATGATGCTGCCCGCAAGAAATCGATGTAGCGCTCCACCAATCCCTGATTCAAGGCGATGATCTCATCCTGGTTCCGGTCTTCTGAGATCTTTGCACCAGGATCCAGATTGGCATCTCCGGCCACTGCCTGTTCAATCCACCTTTCTTCCTCGTCGCTCAGTTTGATTCCGTTTCTGGAGAACATCTTTATACCATTGTCTTGGTAAGGATTGTGTGAAGCCGAAACAACAATTCCCGTATCAAAGGGAATATTTCGGGATAGAATGGCAACTCCAGGCGTGGTGATCACGTCCGCTAGAGTCACTTCTCCTCCCTCGGAGAGTATGGCTTGCTGAAGTGCCTTCTCGATCCAGAGTCCGCTGGTTCGAGTATCTCTGCCAATCAGTATGCTCCGTTTGCCGGAGCGAACCACTGCCTTGCCCAGCTTGTAAACGGTAGGGAAATCTAATGGGTATTCTCCGGCTACTCCGCGAATGCCATCGGTCCCGAACAGCTCACACATGTCACCTAATTCTTCTGACCTTCACACTTTCCGGAGTCACCGATTCGAGTCGGAAAATGCCAGCATACTGTTCAGATACCGTAATTTTTGGGATAACCTCGTAGGACTCCTGTCGGGGCTCCAGCGCCTCGACATTCACCGTAGCTCGAAAATCAGTGGCCGTGAGATCGCCTTCAAATGAGAGCGGCACTGTCCCCACCAGATCTGCCCTGCGGGTCATCAGGGAGGCTTCAACGTTCTCCGGGAGCAACTCGATCAGGATCCTGCGAACTCGTACTTCTTGCCTTTTTTCCTCAATGGTGACAACAACGGCCACCGTGGCCGAGTCAATGCGCAGGGCAAGGTCATCGATGTCCACTGAGGCGTTTCGGACCAACGTCGATGACAGCCCCTCTATACTGATGGGTTCTGTCTGAGCTTCAGATACTTTCTCGACCCGCGATTGGGGGCCACTAATAACCACCGGCGGAGCCTGTACTTTCGTGACTTCAAACCCTTCAGCAAGCTCACCCTCCAGTTCAGGCACTACCTCGATACTCTTTTGTACTGTATTCTCCAACCACAGGCGGATTCGGTTGGGAGTGATACTGACAATTTCCACACCGGAAGGCTTGTCTTGGATATTTTCTTCGCTTAAAGAATACAGCTTCTCGGGGCCTGGGGTGGCATCTCTTAAGTCAATGACGACGGCCAGATCTTCGTCAACGGAGCTGGGAGTGCTGCGCCCGGAGCGTATGACCACCTCCACTTGTTTCTCATAGTCGTTAGAAATCTCCGTCTGGGGAGGGATATTGACAAATTGGATGGGTAGAGAAAGTTTCTGCTGGAAGGTTTGCTGGCCAGCCACTTGAAACCAAACCAGCAGGGCCAGCCCAAGAGAGATTCCTTTTAACCCAAGGTTGTTGAAAATCAGCCCCCGCAAAACCTTCATACCGCTTCCTGCTGCGGCTCTGTTTCTTTCCGCTGTTCAGTTTGAATTGGCAAAGCCTCTGCCTGGCCGGCTACAGTTTTCTGCAAAACCTTCAGTAAGCGAGGTCCATCTAGATTGCGCATTATCTCCCCGCCAAAAACAGCCGAGGTCTTACCGGTCTCCTCAGAAACGACTATAGCAACTGCATCGGTTTCTTCGGTGATTCCAATGGCAGCCCGGTGTCGGGTACCCAGTTCCTTACTCAAGTAGGGATCCAGGGTCAGTGGCAGAAAGCATGCGGCAGCACTGATCCGGTCTCCCTGTACGATGACAGCACCATCATGTAAGGGGGTCTTGGGATTAAAGATCGTGACCAGAAGGTCATAAGTCATATAGGCATCCAGCTTAATCCCACTTTCAATGTAGTTCTTGAGTCCAATTTCCTTCTCGATGACGATCAGCCCTCCTATTCTCTGGCTGGAGAGGGTGGTGGCAGCCAGTACAATCTCGTCGAATTGTTCCTGACTCTTCTTAGCTGAGAGTCGGAGAAAGAAACGTCCCTTTCCTATTTGAGCCAATCCCCTTCGAATCTCTGACTGGAAAATCACAATCAGGGCAAAGATGAAGTAGGTAAAGAAATTGTCCAACAACCACTCAATCGTTCTCAAGTCCAGAATACCGGCCAGGTAGCGGAAAATGAACAGCGAGGTAATCCCCAGCGTCATGTGCCATCCGCGGGTACCCTTAATCAGGAGCAACAGGTGATAGATAATGAAGGCAATGACCAGAATGTCGATGACATCCCGGAGCTGAAGTTGAAGATCGGCCATTATTGCACAGGACCCTCCGCCAGGACGGCATCACTGATTTGGGCGACCTGGTCCATCTCTGCCACATCGTGTAGTCTCACGATGTGGGCTCCCCGCATGATGGCAATCGCCACCGATGCTGCACTACCCCAAATTCGCTCTTGAGCGGGGAGGCCTAAAATCTTGCCAAGGAAACTCTTTCGAGAAGTTCCCACCATGATCGGTAAATCAAAGGTCTCGAGAAACGACAACCGGTTCAAAATCTTGCAGTTGTCTTCAACGGTTTTGCCGAAACCGATACCAGGATCGATGATCATCCTCTCTTTGGATATCCCATTTCCGAAAGCTTTCGACACAGCAGCCTTCAAATCATTTTGAACTTCTTCGAGGATATCCTGGCTGGGAGAAATCTCTTGCATGGTTTGGGGAGTTCCACGCATGTGCATCAGCACCACTGCTGCATCCCACTGGGCGACGACCTGAGGCAATTCGGGATCCAAGCCAAACGCGCTGATGTCATTCACGATATCTGCACCTTCTTTCAATGTCTCGCGGGCCACCACAGATTTGTAGGTGTCAATCGAGATGGGCACGGACACCTGCTTACGAACCTCCTGCAGTACGGGTAAAATCCGCTCCAATTCCTCATCAGCTGATACCGGATGGCTGCCAGGACGGGAAGATTCCCCTCCCAGATCGAGAATGTGTGCTCCGCCCTCAACCAACTGCAAACAGCATTCAACTGCTTTTGAACGCTCGAGAAAGCGGCCTCCATCGTAAAAGGAGTCGGGAGTAATATTGACCACCCCCATGACCCGAGTACGTCTTCCCAGTTCCAGTCTTTTATCCCGGGCCTGCAGAACATAGGCTCTTCTGAACATCGACACCTCGGAGCCAATCGGCAGCCGGGCCAAGAAGAAAGAGTAAAAGGTTCCTGGCTCAAGCAGCTACGCAGGGGCTGGACGTTCGTCAGGCTTGGCCAGAGAGGGCAGCGACTTTTCTCGCTCCTTCTCTTCCTGCTTAGGCTCAGGCTCACTGGGGGTTTCCACTTCAAGTTCCCGCTGGATTTTGCCGCCCTTGATGACGAGTTTGACTTCTTCAGCATCCAGGGTTTCGTACTCTAAGAGGGCTTCCGCCACCCGGATCAGGGCTTTCCGGTTCTTGTCCAAAACTTTGCGGGCAACGGCGTAAGCTGCCAGCACAACTTTCTTGACTTCCTGGTCGATCTCGATAGCAGTTGCTTCGCTGTAATCCTGGTGCTGTGCGATCTCCCTGCCCAGGAAGATCTGTTCTGTCTTCTTACCGAAGGTCAAGGGTCCCAGGGCTTCGCTCATACCCCATTCACACACCATTTTTCGTGCTCGCTCCGTTACCCTTTCCAGATCATTGGAGGCACCTGTGGTGCAGCTTCCCAGAATGAGTTCTTCAGCAACTCGCCCGCCCAGAAGAATAGCGACGGAAGCTTCCATGTATTCTTTGGTGTAGTTGTACTTATCTTCCTCCGGGATCTGCATGGTCACACCCAAGGCTCGTCCCCGAGGGATAATGGTGACTTTGTGCAGCGGATCGGCCTCGGGAAGCATAGAGGCCACAAGGGCATGACCTGCTTCATGGAAGGCAGTATTGCGCTTCTCCTGGTCACTCATGATCATGGACTTTCGCTCCTTGCCCATCAATACTTTATCTTTCGCTTCTTCGAAATCTTCCATGGTCACAGTGTGGTGGCTGAATCTGGCCGCATTGAGAGCTGCCTCATTGACCATGTTGGCCAACTGGGCTCCCGATAATCCCGGGGTTCCTCGAGCGAGAATCGAGAGATTGACCTCTTTCTCCATCGGAATGCGCCGGGTGTGGACCTTGAGGATGCCTTCCCTTCCCTTGATATCAGGCAGTGTCACCACGATCTCACGATCAAAGCGGCCAGGGCGTAACAGAGCAGGATCCAGAACATCGGGACGGTTGGTGGCGGCAATCAGAATGACCCCCTCGTTGGACTCGAACCCATCCATTTCCACCAGTAACTGGTTCAGAGTTTGTTCTCTTTCGTCATGGCCTCCCCCCAGACCGGCACCACGATGTCGCCCAACGGCGTCAATCTCATCAATGAAGATGATGCAGGGAGCATTCTTTTTCCCCTGGTCAAAAAGGTCTCTGACACGACTTGCTCCCACACCCACAAACATCTCCACAAAATCAGACCCACTGATGCTGAAAAATGGGACACTCGCTTCCCCTGCAATAGCTCGAGCCAAAAGAGTCTTTCCCGTCCCGGGCGGGCCCATCAGGAGCACACCTTTCGGGATCCGTCCACCCAGCTTCTGGAATTTTTGAGGTTCTTTGAGGAATTCAATGATTTCCTGAAGTTCTTCTTTGGCTTCCTCCACACCGGCCACGTCTTTAAAGCTGACCTTCTTTTTATTGTTAGTGGATAATTTGGCACGGCTCTTTCCAAAGGAAAGCGCCCTGTTGCCACCACTTTGCATCTGCCGCATCAGAAATATCCAGAAGCCCACGAAGAGGATAATGGGAAACCAGGAGGTCAGGAGCATGTACACGAAAGAGTTCTGCTCATCGTCGTTGACTCGGACAATGATGTCCTTTTCGTTCAGGGTGTTGGCAATGGTTTCCTCAGATCCCTTGGGAATGATCACCCGAAACTGGCGCTCTGTATCAGTAGCAGAGTCAAGGTACTTGCCCTCCACTTTGTTTCCAGTCAAGGTGACGGGAGAGGTGGGGTAACTTCTCAGCTTGTCCTCCTTCACCAGGGAGGTGAATTCAGAGTAGTTCAGCTCATCGATATTGCCACTGCGGACGGTGTTGAGGAAATTCCATAGAACGACCACAGCCACGATGATGACAATCCAGAGAAAAACGTTTTTAGCAGTGGTGTTCAACTCTTACAACCTCCAACCAGAACTGAGAGGGTCCAAGCCGCCCTGAAGGCGTCGCCACTTACATTATAGGCTATTGAGCCCGTGATATCCAACTGTGGAGACAGCTGCTTTCTTTTACGCGTTTTTTCTTGGGCTTGTTTCATTTTCCGAATTCTTCTCTCCTTCTTTTAGAAGCTTTTCGCGATCTGAAGTTTCATTTCGTACCTGAATTTCCACGGTTCGTGCAGTATTCGGAGAGGCTCGATATTTTGGCTGAGCCGGGAAGCCTTCCACCCAGATAATCTCGTTGTCTCCTTCAACAATCACCAGTTTGTCTCGCCGGCTCTTGGGAATTCTGTTTTTTTGAAACAGCTCCTTGAGTTTTTTCCCCTCAGCGTCTGAGGAAGTGCGGTACACATCTCCAGGCCGGCGATTACGAATGGTCAAGCTCTCGCCACTCCACTGGATCACAACCGCCGCCCCTCTCTCTATTTCTCTGTTTCTTTCTCTTTCTCCCTCTCTCTTTCCTCTCCGCGCCACCACATGCTTAGCCACTTCCCTCACGTAAATTTCACCCGGGACCTTCAGCTGATACGAAAAGAAGCCGGGAGGTGATTCCAGGGTAAAGCGTAACTCTCCAAATTCTCGCTGGACTTTCAACCCTCCGGGTAAATGTGTTTCCTTTCCACTGAGGGTGCGACTCACCCGGAGAATTTCCTCAATGTGCTTGAGGTTAATGTCGCGGAGATCTCCCTTAACGGCCGCTACGGCGTGTCGAACAACCTCCTTTGCGATGATGGCGGGAAAATCTCCCAGCTCTTTTATGGGGAGCCTCGTTTCTGGATACTCGCCTAACCTGCAGCGCTCAAAGGCCTCTTTCCCATGCTGGGCCAGAAACTCCTCAACCTCTCTAAAGAGCTCGGTTGTTCTCTGGAAAGTCTCCAGCAGTGCTGGATTCAGTTTTTCCTTCAGCAAAGGGATCAGCTGATGACGAACCCAGTTTCTGTCAAAGCTGAGATCTTGATTAGAGCTATCGACCCGGTAACTCTGGTTTTGATCCGCCAGAAAATCCAGAACCTCCTGGTGCGCAACCTCAAGGAGCGGTCTCACAACGGTGACTGAAAGAGGTTCTTGAGGAGTTCCAAACTGATTGACTCGCAGTGGGCTAATCCCGGAAAGGCCACCTGGCCCAGCTCCTCGAACCAGTTTCATCAAGAATGTTTCAGCCTGATCATTGAGTGTGTGCCCGGTGGCTACTTTACTGCCTTCCTCCTGCGCCAGTCGAGAGAGAAAACTATAGCGCAGTCTGCGCGCACAGCTCTCCAGGTTCTCTCCACTCTTTCGCATCTCCTGCTTCGTGTTGACACCCTTGACCTCAATGGGAAGGCCGAATTGGTGGCAAAGACGCCGCACGAATTGCTCATCCTGGTCAGATTCGCTTCCCCTCAACCGGTGATTCAGGTGGGCCGCACAGAGTCGAAGTGAAAGACTCTCCTCTAACTCCCTCAAGGCCAGCAGCAGTGCGACTGAGTCTGGTCCTCCTGAAAGGGCGACAATGACCCGATCTCCCTCTTTCAGAAGCTGATATCGGTGAATCGTCTGCAAAACTTTTCTGGTGAGAGTTCTCACAGGCTTCTCCCTACTTGACAGAATAGCTGAACTGGTCGTATTATCACATTTTGAACTTATCAGGAGTGGCGGAGGGAACGGGCCCGTCGATGCCACAGCAACCAACCCCCGGAGGTGTGGTGCTAATTCCCGCAGCGCGATCTGGAAGATAAGTTCGGCGTCGAGAGGTATCGAGGCCCTTTCTTACCTACCAGAAAGGGCCTTTTTTTTATCAACTTGGACCTTTCGGGGGCTGAAGTCGCTTCTGCCGACGCGTGCCCGCTCGAAACGGTGCGGAACCGTTTCAAGAGAGGAGAAGGTCACTGCATGAGTTATGTCAAGGGCTTAAGGTGCAAACACTGTGGAACTGATTATCCGGCCGATCGAAGTTTCATCTGTCTGGAGTGTTTTGGCCCCCTGGAAGTCCTCTATGACTACTCCAAAATCCAGTCCGATCTGAATCCCAAGATTATCGCCCAGCGCGAGGAGAATCTCTGGCGCTATCGGGAATTGCTCCCTGTGATGGGTGAACCCATTACAGGCCTCCATTCGGGCTATACACCTTTGATCAAAGCCAGGCGCCTGGCCGAGCATCTTGGGGTCAAGGAACTCTATTTAAAGGACGATTCTGTCAACCATCCCACCCTCTCCTACAAGGACCGGGTCGTGTCCGTGGCCTTGAGTCGAGGAGCTGAACTGGGTTACACCGTCTTCTCTTGTGCCTCGACCGGGAATCTCGCCAACGCGGTTGCAGCTCACTGCGCCCAAGCTGGATTTCCTTGTCTGCTCTTCATTCCACAGGATATTGAAGCAGCCAAGATCGACGGCTCACTCATCTGCAAACCAAAAGTGGTGGCACTGAAAGGGAATTACGACGACGTGAACCGTTTGTGTTCTGAGATCGGCGATCATTACGGGTGGGGATTTGTGAACGTCAATCTCAGGCCCTACTACACCGAAGGTGCCAAAACCATGGGTTATGAGATCGCCGAGCAGCTGGGCTGGAGACTGCCGGACCATTTAGTCCTGCCCACTGCCGGCGGAACGCTCCTGCCCAAGGTTGCCAGGGCCTTTCAGGAGTTCACTGACCTGGGATGGGTGAAGGGAAAATGCCGGATCTATTGTGCTCAGGCAGAGGGCTGTGCCCCTGTTATTCGATCGCTCCACCAGGGCCTGGATTTCATCAATCCAGAAAAACCCAGGACCCTGGCCAAGTCTATTGCCATTGGTAACCCGGCAGACGGGATTTACGTCCTTCAGGAAGTCCGCAAGTCGGGTGGTTGGGGAGAGATGGCCACCGACAGCGAGATCCTGGAGGCCATCGAACTGCTGGCGGAAAAAGAAGGGATCTTCACGGAACCCGCCGGCGGGACCACGCTGGCGGTAACGATCAAACTGCTCAGGCAAGAGCGCATCAATCCTGAGGAAACCATCGTGGTGGCCATTACCGGAAATGGGTACAAGACCCTCGATGTCTTCGAGTCTCCCTTTGAAGTCGATGTGACCCTACGACCCAATTTGAGAATCTTTCGTGAATGGTATGAGGGACAGCCGACTCTCCCGGTCGGGGCGACTGCATGATCGACCTGCCCGTCAAGGTGAAGAAGTATGGCGGCACCTCCGTCGGGTCCGTTGAGTCCATTCGTTCCGTAGCTCAGGATCTGGTCTCTGAGCACCAGCAAGGCATACCGCAACTGGTGGTGGTATCGGCCATGGCCAAGACCACCGATCAACTGCTGGGTATGGCCTTACAGATCACCCCAAGACCGCGGGCAAGAGAGCTCGACATGCTTCTGACCACCGGCGAGCAGGTGTCCATCGCATTGCTCACCATGGCTGTCCATGAACTGGGAGCCAACGCCACTGCTCTGACTGGAGCTCAGTGCGGAATCTTGACGGATGGGAATTTTTCTCGTGCACGGATTCAAAATATTGCCACCGACAAGATTTACAAACTCCTGGAAGAAGAAAACATCGTTGTCGTCGCCGGCTTTCAGGGAATCACTTCGGATCAGGAAATTACCACTTTGGGACGCGGAGGATCCGACACCACCGCGACAGCTCTGGCTGCGGCACTGAAATCTCCCGTGTGCGAAATTTACACGGACGTGGACGGTGTCTTTACCGCCAGTCCCCGGATTGTCTCTGACGCTCGTCTCCTGGACTTTATTGGCTACGACGAGATGTTGGAATTTGCAGCTTCCGGTTCTCACGTCCTGCACCCACGCTGCGTTGAGATTGCCAGTAAATAT
>JAPUKI010000063.1 GCA_027295745.1 Acidobacteriota bacterium | reverse complement strand
GCTTAGATTGCCCTACTCGCACGAGATGGGACGCGGGAACCCCTTTCTGGAAGCCGATCTGAAGCGCTTAGGGAATTTGGAAGGGCATGGAACTGACTGGCTATGGCTGATCGGGATCTCGGTGGGAATACCCGATGGAGATGGGCCAAGCGACACTAATTCCGGAGCCGTCTGCGCGACACCGCCAAAACGGGTGATGTTACGAGCTGACATCTATCCAGAGGGATTCTGCAATTGGGACATGCCGGGTGAACCGGGTGCCGATGCCATCATCGTGGCCAACCGATATGGGTATAGGATCGCGGGTACGCACACCTTCGGAGACAAAGGGTTTTTGATGGTGCTGGATGCCTTTGATCAAGCCAACCAGGAGAACTCAGTCCTGGGCAGGAGCTTCGGGCTGGATCACGGCATGATGGTCAGCCCGGAGGTCATCGAGCGGTCTGCCAAACTGGGTGTCACCTGGAGTCTGCAGCCTCCGATGTTTTACACCACCTACGCTGCCGGTGTGAGTCTCGTGTATGGGGAGGAATATGCCCATCGATGGATGCTTCCCATTCGAAGCTTGATCGATGCCGGAGCCAAAGTCAGTTACGGAGCCGACACTCATACCGATCCGCAAAGGCAGCCCATGTTCAGCCTGGAAGTGATGGTGACTCGAAGGGTGATTGATGGTCGTGTCTTTGGTCCTCGGGAGGCCATCGATCGAGCCACTGCCCTGCTCATGATGACCCGCTGGGGCGCCGATTATGTCCTGCGCAATGAAGAGCTGGGTTCGTTGGAGCCAGGCAAACTGGCCGATCTGGTCCTCCTGGACAAGAATCCCTTGGACCGTAATATTCCGGATGAGGACCTGTCTGAGATTGAGGTTGTGGCGACGATCATCGGGGGGGAGGTTGCTTATGGCTCCTTGCCTTAGTTTCTCATTTCGCAGAGCCAAAGCGTGACAACATGATTGGCAAGACCCTCTCTCACTACAAAGTCATCGAGAAAATAGGCCAGGGAGGCATGGGAGAGGTGTATCGTGCCGAGGACACCAACCTCGACCGTGAAGTCGCCATCAAGGTGCTGCCGGAGCAGTTCACCAAAGATCCCCAGCGGCTGGCTCGATTTGAAAGAGAAGCCAAGTTACTGGCCTCACTCAATCACCCAAACATTGCTGCCATTTATGGCTTTGAAGAGGCAGATGATGTGCGTTTCCTTGCCATGGAGTTGGTTCCAGGCGAAACCTTAGCTGAGCGTGTTGCTAAAGGGCCGTTGCCAGTCGAAGAGGCTTTGGAGATATGCCGTCAGATCGCTGAAGGGGTAGAAGCTGCTCATGAGAAGGGCGTTATCCACCGTGATCTGAAACCTGCCAATGTGAAGGTCACCCCAGAGGGCAAGGTCAAGATATTGGATTTTGGGTTGGCGAAGGCCTTTGAGGAGGAGACGCCGGTTACTGACATCTCGCAATCGCCGACGCTGACTGAGGAGATGACCAGGGCAGGGGTGATTCTGGGGACTGCCGCGTATATGAGTCCGGAGCAGGCCAAGGGGAAGCCTGTGGATAAGAGGGCTGATGTCTTTGCTTTTGGAGCTGTGCTT
Source organism: Acidobacteriota bacterium (assembly GCA_027295745.1). GTDB lineage: Bacteria > Acidobacteriota > UBA6911 > RPQK01 > JADFOI01 > JADFOI01. The sequence continues at coordinate 2,302 of JAPUKI010000063.1, read as the reverse complement.
TATGAGTTATTGACCGGCAAGAGGGCTTTTGAGGGCGAAACGATTACTGAGACTATCGCTAAGGTCTTGGAAAGTGAGCCGAAGTGGGAGCTGCTTCCAGAGAACACACCTTGGACTGTTCGTACTCTACTTCGTCGATGTCTTACCAAAGACGTTCATGATCGCCTTGATGGTATAGGCAACGTACGAACTGAGATAAAGCTGGCACTTGAGGAGCCTGCAACGGCATCGCCGACTGGTGTGGGCAGTTCGGTTCAGCCTGTACTTTGGAAGCGGGCCATGCCCTGGGGTCTTGCAGGGATGATGGCACTCATCATCGCCCTCATGCTTTGGAATCTGAGACCCACAGCCTCGACGCCACCACCCGTCGTCCGCTCTGTGGTGGCTGTGCCAGCCGACCTACGAATGCCAGACCTATCCGACGGCGCCATGGCCCTCTCCCCGGACGGTACCCATCTCGTATATGTTGCTACCCGTGAGGGCTCGACCCAGCTTTACCTGCGTACCATGGATCAACTCGAGGCAAAGCCCATCTCCGGCACCGAAAGTGCGAGCTCCCCCTTTTTTTCCCCGGACGGGCGATGGCTAGGGTTCTTTGCCAACTCCAAACTGAAAAAGGTCTCGATGAGCGGTGGCGCTCCTGTGATTCTGACTGATATTCCGAGTCCTTTGGCCGCAGCAAGCTGGGGCGCCGATGATACCATTGTGGTAAGAGCATCCGTTAATTCGGAACTTGTTCAGGTGTCGGCTGACGGCGGCACCCTGGAGGCCCTGACCACCCGCAAGAATGGCGAGACTGACCACGTTTCGCCGCAAGTCCTGCCGGATGGCGAGACCGTGCTCTTCACTGTCCGGTCGGGGAGCGATTCACAGATCGTGGTGCAATCACTGGAGACCCTGGAGCGACGTGTGGTGCTGGAACGAGCTGTTGGTGCCCGTTATGTTCCGAGCGGCCACTTGGTTTATCCCCAGTCAGGAACGCTCATGGCCGTGGCTTTTGATCTGGGGCAGTTGGAAGTGACAGGCTCTCCCATCCCCATCCTTGAGGGCGTTGCGGACTCAGGGGCTCCTGGTTATTTCGCTCATTTCGCCTTTTCTGATACGGGAACTCTTGTGTATATCTCGGCTGGCACTAATCCACGTGAGGGAAGCATACTGGTCTGGGTGGATCGAAAAGGGGCTGAACAGCCACTGGCAGCACCTCCGCGCCCGTATAATCACCCCCGGCTCTCACCAGATGGTCAACGGCTGGCTGTTAGCTTCGCAGGTGCCGTCTGGACTTATGACATTCAGGGCGATACGTTGACGCGTCGGACGTTCGATCAAGGCACCTTTCCTCTGTGGACACCAGATGGGAAGCGGATCACATTTCAATCGACCAGGTTGGGGGGACCCCAAAATCTGTTCTGGCAACCGGCCGATGGCACTGGTGTTGGAGAGCAACTTGTATTAAGTGCACTCTCAAAGACTCCTCATTCTTGGTCGCCCGACGGTAAGTTCCTGGCCTATACAGAACTAAGCCCGAACTCGGCTGGGGATATCTGGGTGCTTCCTCTCGAGGGTGAGCGTAAGCCTGAACCCTTTCTGCAAGAACCCTATAGTGAAACCGGGGCGGTGTTTTCGCCCGACGGTCATTGGGTAGCCTATCGGTCCAATGAATCCGGCCGGCAGGAAATCTACGTGCAGCCTTTTCCCACGACCGGTGCCAAGTGGCAGATTTCCAGCGATGGGGGTGAGGCGGCAACGTGGGTGGAGACCCGCACCGGTCAGGAGATCTTCTATCGCAACGGAGAGAAGATGATGGCGGTTGATATCATCACAGAACCAGCCTTCGCCTCTGGGAAAGCCAAGCTGCTCTTCGAGGGAAAGTACACGGCCTTTGGACCCCGTGCAGCGTACGACGTCACACCGGATGGTCAGAGATTCTTAATGATCAAAGAAAGTGAACAGCAAGTGACCCACATCAACGTCGTCCTCAACTGGTTTGAAGAACTCAAACGCCTGGTGCCTACCCCATGATCGGCACAACAAGAACGAAAGGAGTAACGGCAAAATGAATTTTCTGCGAAAAGTTTTGGCCCAATACTCTGTGGCCAGCCTCACAGTTTTCACGTTCTTATGCTCTGCCCACGCTTACGCGGCACCCATGGAACACCCCAGCTTTGTGGACGTCAACGGGATCAAGACCCGCTACTTTGAAGGGGGAAGTGGAGAAGCCATGTTGCTGGTCCATGGAAGCCATTTTGGCCTGACGAGTTCAGCCTATGGTTGGATGCCGATTTTTGATCATCTAGCACGGCAC
>JAPUKI010000062.1 GCA_027295745.1 Acidobacteriota bacterium | reverse complement strand
CTTGGCGAGCCTATCGCCGTGACAAAAAGAAGCTGGCCCAGTTGAGTCAGGACAAAAAGAGGTTGGTGACACAGCCCCCGCCCAGAAGATTCTTTTTGAATGAACCACCAGTAAAAAAGGTTCCACAGGAGACCAAACGAGACCACCTGCCAACGGTCACTGTAAGGCTTCCTCCGACTTCGAGGCCATCTCCTTCGGGCCCTCTGGCGGCGCGATCGGTCCAGGACACCTCAAGCTCTTCTCTGGGAAGCCAGATTGTTCGTCCCTATCAGACTCCCCCCTTGGATTTTCTCCAGCTGCCCAAGGATGAAAGCGCCATCGATGAGCCTCAGTTGATCCAGCGGGCTCAAATTCTCGCCACCAAGTGTGCTGAATTTGATGTGCATGGTCGAGTCCTTCAAATCCACCCCGGGCCTATTGTCACCACTTTTGAGTTCAAGCCTGAGGCCGGAATCAAGTACAGCAGGATCACCAGCCTGGCCGACGATCTGTGTCTGGCTCTAAAAGCGGAGTCGATTCGCATTGACAGGATTCCCGGAAAGAACACCGTGGGGATTGAAGTTCCCAATATCCACCGTCAAACCATCCGTCTACGGGAGCTCCTGGCCGGGACCGCCTTTCAAAAATCCTCCTCCCCGCTCACACTGGCACTGGGAAAGCTGATCAACGGGAATACTTACATCAGTGATCTGGCCAGCATGCCTCATCTTCTCATTGCCGGGGCCACGGGTTCCGGAAAGAGCGTAGCCCTGAACTGCGCAGTCTGTTCCATCCTCTATAAGTGCAGTCCGGCCCAGGTGCGCTTTATCATGATTGATCCCAAGCGCCTGGAGTTGGGAGTATACGAGGACATCCCCCATTTGCTCTCCCCCATTGTCACGGACCCGAAACAAGCCTCCAATGCCCTCTACTGGACCGTCAATGAGATGGAACAACGGTACAAGTTGCTGGCCAAGCGGGGGGTACGCAATATTGATCAATACAACAGGTTGGTCCATGGTGGGGAAAATGATGGCGAAGAGAACGGCCCGCTTCCCTATATCGTCTTGATCGTAGACGAGTTGGCGGATTTGATGATGACCGCCGGCAAGGAAGTGGAAGCCTCTGTGACTCGCCTGGCACAGATGGCCCGAGCCATTGGTATCCACTTGATTCTGGCCACGCAGCGACCCTCTGTGGATGTGCTGACCGGACTCATCAAGGCCAACTTCCCCTGCCGGCTTTCCTTTCGCGTGTCCTCCAAGGTTGACTCGCGCACCGTTCTGGACTGCAACGGTGCGGAACAACTGTTGGGAGAGGGTGACATGCTCTTTCTCCCGCCTGGAACATCTCGTTTGATCCGCATCCACGGAGGCTACATCAGCGAAAAGGAAATTAAGCAGATCACCGAATTCCTCAAGAAGCAAGCCCAGCCTGAGTATGAAGAGAAGGTGCTGGTGGGGGCAGAGAAACAAAAGGAGAACTCCTTCCTCGACATTTCCGAGCTGGAAGATGACTTCTACCAACAGGCTGCGCGAACTGTCATAGAGACTGGCAAAGCCTCAACCTCCCTGCTTCAGCGGCGGTTGCGGATCGGGTACGGACGAGCTGCCCGACTGCTGGACATGATGGAGCATGAGGGATTGGTTGGTCCACCCGATGGGAGCAAACCCCGCAAAGTCCTGGTTCCACAGGACTATTTCGATCAGATCCAGGACCAATAGCCAGAAACCGCGCTCCTCACTTTTTCCCCTTTCACTTACAAGACTTTTCGGTTATCATAGTCAATAGAGTCATGAGAAGGGTTTTTATTCCCTGTCTAATTATTAGCTTTATCTTTTGTGTCAGGATAAGTGTAGGTGGAGAGGACCTCTCACCTCCCCGCTTTCGGATCAATGTCGATACCGTAGTGGTGCGAGTCACCGTAACGGATCCGCTCAACCGTTACGTGGTGGGTCTGCAGAGGGAGCACTTCCAGCTCTTCGAGAATAAGCTCGAACAGACTCTGACCCATTTCTCCAGCGACAGCTCCGCAATCAGCGTCGGAATCATACTCGATACCAGCGGATCCATGGGAGACAATGTCCTGACTGCTCGCAGTTCGGTGATTCGCTTTCTGGAACAGGGCGATCCGGAGGATGAATACTTTCTGGTCACTTTTAATGAGCAGTCCACACTTGTACGGGATTTCACCAACCGCAGCGAAAACATCCAAAATGAGCTTTCCATTAAAAGCCCCAAAGGGCGAACGGCCTTGTATGATGCCATTTACATTGGCTTGGAGAAGATTCGCGATGCTCGCAGTGAAAAGAAAGCTCTGATTGTCATTACCGACGGTGAAGACAACAGCAGCCGCTACACTTTCAGCGAGCTCAAGGACTTCGTCAAGGAATCGGATGTCCAAATCTATGTGATCGGCGAAAGGAGCGAGATGGGATACGGGCGGGGCATCATTACGGAAATCGTCCGTCTGACGGGTGGCCGAGCCTTTTTCCCCAATAATTTCAAGCAGTTGGACTACTTCTGTGACTTGATCCACTCCGAACTGCGCAGCCAATACCTGGTGGGCTACAGCTCCTCAGATTCCAAGGCCGACGGCAGCTGGCGCAAAGTCCAGGTGCGCCTGGACCCACCCGAAGGCATGCCCAAGCTGAAGGTTCGTACCAAAGAGGGTTACTTTGCTCCTCGAAAGTGAGATCCTTCATCCAAATTCATGTTTGAGTTCATCTCGCCCAAACAAACCTTTCTGAGCGCCCTTCTTTTGACACTGTGCCCACCAGTTGGGTTTGCACTCGCTCAGAACCCACAACCAGGAACACCCGCCCAATTTCGTGCCGAGGTCGAACAGGTTGTGCTCTATTCATCGGTCTACGACAAAGAAAACATCCTGGTTTCGGATCTTCAGAAAGAGGATTTCCTGGTCTATGAAGACAAGGTCCAGCAGGAAATCACTTATTTTGGCCGGGACGATGTCCCCTCAACGGTGGGGGTCGTCATTGACTCCAGTGGAAGCATGCGGGACAAATTTGACCTGGTCAACCAGGCCACTCGCCTTTTCCTCTCCAAGAACAATCCTGAGAATGAGCTTTTCTTCATCGCCTTTAAGGACGAGGTGGAGTTAGAGCAGGACTTCACCACCGATGTCCAGGACATCTACGATGCCCTCGACAACCTCATTATCTCGGGAGGCACCGCTCTGTATGATGCCATTTATCTGGCCGTTGACAAGGCCCGAGAAGGAAGCGAGCCGAAAAAAGCCGTCATCGTGTTTACCGACGGAGAGGACAAGGACAGCTTCTATGACCACCAGGAGGTAGTGGACAAAGTGGAGGAAAGTGACGTTCAACTCTACATTGTCGCCTTCCTGGACCGGGACCTCTCGAGAAGCGGCGGGTTCTTCGGCATTTTCAAGTCGGAAAGCGAGAAAATCCGGGAACAGATCAGGGCCATTCCTGAAAGCACGGGTGGAGAGGCTTTTTTCCCCGAGGAGATTGAGCAGCTCAGCGAAGTCTTCCAGTCCATTGCCTACGAGTTACGCAACCAATATCGCCTGGCCTATGTCTCCAGCAATCCAATGTTGGATGGGTCTTGGCGGAGAACCGACGTCATTGTCCTAAATGCCAAAGAAAGAGGCCTCAAGGTCCGGGCAAAAAAGGGTTACTTCGCCAGGAAAGTCAGTGCTCCACGTTCTCAGGATTGACTTGTGGCCAGCAGCCTCCTATCCTGTGCCTCATGACAGCTCCTAAGTCGAGCAAGATATGGCATAACGGTCAGTTTGTCGACTGGGAGAAAGCCAACATCCACGTCAGCTCTCACGGCCTCCACTACGGCTCCTCCTGGTTTGAGGGACTTCGCTGCTATAAGTCATCGAGAGGCTCTGAAGTGTTCCGCCTGGAAGAGCACGTGGAGAGGCTTTTCGACTCCTGTAAAATCTACCGCAGAGAAATTCCCTTCTCTCCCCAGGACCTTCACCAGGCTATCCTGGAGACGATCCGAGTCAACAAACTGGAACACTGTTACATCCGCCCACTCGTTTTTTGCGGCGCTGGCAGCCTGGGGCTC
>JAPUKI010000061.1 GCA_027295745.1 Acidobacteriota bacterium | reverse complement strand
ACATTGGCAGGCTTGAGGTCCCGATGAATCACACCCTTCTCATGAGCTGCTTCTACCCCTTCAGCGATTTGGCGACAGACTTCCAGGGCTTCCTCAACTGGCACAGGACCTTTGGCAACCTTCTCGGCCAGGGTTTCGCCTGGCACCAGTTCCAGCACCAGGAAATGAATGTCATCTGCGTGCTCGAAGCTGTGAATAGCTGCGATATTGGGGTGATTGAGAGAGGCCAGTAACTTCGCTTCCCGTTCAAACCTCGCCAACCGCTGTGGGTCTTTGGTGAACTGCTCAGGCAGCACCTTGATGGCAACTTCCCGGCTCAGGTTGGTGTCCTCGGCACGGTACACCTCACCCATGCCGCCCTGGCCGATCTTTTCGATGACTTTGTAATGGCTAATGGTCGTGCCGAGCATGAACTCTCCCTCGATGTGGGTTTTATTCGTTCTAAATGTTAAGCCTTAAAGGGTATGAAGGCAATGGAAATCACACAGTTCCGTATTCGCGGCCTGAGGCCGCTCCTACATTCTCCGGGTGGGAGGAAAATATGGGGACAGAGTAGACTGTCCCCGTTTTTCCCACTAGCCTCAAAAATCAAACTCCTATATCCTAGATCGGCGCATAACTTTTCCTCCAAAACGGCTTAGCGTGGAGACGACGAAGGCCCCTGCGGTGGCGGACTGCCCGTTGGCGGGGACAGGTCATACACGCCAGTGATGAAAATTCTAGCGAAGAGGTGAGTTTATGCCTGAATGTTTTCGCTCCGTACTGGAGCGACTGGATAAAGACAATGAGTTGCTGCACATCCGCAAGCCCATAGATGTGCGCTATATATCCCCGCTCATTGTACAGGCCGACAAGCCGGTCTGGTTTCACGATCCCATTAGTTTCGACATTCCGGTGGTGAGCGGACTGTATTGGAAACGCGATCGACTGGCCCGTTCTTTGAACTGGCCGGAGAGTGAACTGGGCGTTCGGTTTCCCCGAGGTGTTCAGAAGATGATGGACCCGGTCACGGTTGAGGAAGCACCCTGCCAGGAAGTCGTGAAGTTGGGCGATGAGGTGGATCTGACGGAATTGCCGATACCCTTTCTGGGAGAGCGCGATGGAGGGGCCTTTATCTCAGCGGGGGTCCTGCTGGCCCGCGATGATGAGGGTGTTGTCAATGCCGGAGTCTATCGGTTGATGTACCGCAGCCGCAATGAGACATCGGTGGACCTGGTCACCAACTCCGATCTGAGAAGATGTTACGAGGCGGCCTTCAAACGTCAGGAACCGCTGCCCATTGCCGTTTGTATTGGCGTTCATCCCTTTGAAATGCTCTGTGCGGCCTTCAAGGCACCGCCCGGAGTGTGCGAGATGAATATCGCGGGAGGACTTCATGGCGAGCCGGTTCGGATGGTCGCGGCCAAAACCAGTGGTCTGCCGGTACTGGCCGACTGCGAAATCGTTCTGGAAGGCGAGATCGCGCCGGTGGGATGGACGGTCGATGAAGGTCCTTTCGGGGATTTTGCCGGAATGTATACGGGGGTGAGGTGGAATCCCACCTTCAGTGTCAAGGCCATGACTCACCGCAGAAAGCCCCTCTTTCAGGTCATTCAGATGCCTTGGGAGAACGCCTGGCTGGGGGCAGTGGCCATGGAGGCTCAGATTCTGGAGGTGCTGTCAGCGGCCGGTGTCCACACCGTGGCGGTGCGGGTCACCGAGGGAAGCGCTTGCCGTTGGTCTGTGATCGTTTCCATTCGAAAGAGGGCGGGAGGAGGGAAGAACGCCCTGATGGCCATTCTCTCCCTTCCGGACACCAAGCACGCCGTGGTGGTGGATGAGGACGTGGACATCTTCGACGCGGAGCAGGTGGAATGGGCCAAGACTTTTCGGGTGCAAGCTGATCAGGATGTCATCATTATCAGTGGGGCCCAGGGCAAGCACATCGATCCCAGCGTGCGAGCCTGGGAGCTGCCCAAGGGACAGCTTCCCACCACCTCCAAGATGGGCATCGACGCTACCACTCCCGAAGGCATCTCACCCGATCACTACGAGATTATTACCCATCCTTTTCGCGACAAGGTGAAGCTTGAGTCATTCCTCTGAAATCGCCGAGAGGATTCTCACTCTCTTGAAGGACCAGCCGATGTCTTTTTACGCCATCCTCCAGGCCCTGGAGGACGTGGATTATCGGGTCATTCTGCAAGCCTGGGGAATTTTGAGGGAAAAGGACCTGCTGGCCCGGGACGAAGAGGGGAGATACTTGCTCCGCTAGCCCGAAAAGAAGAATCGCCGGGGGTGCTTTCCGGATTGAACCGCTTCATTTTATTAATAAAGAGGTTGTGGATTTCTAGCGGCAGTCTGGGGATACTCGCGAACCGCTATTTCGGCGGAAGTGACAAGGCAAGGGTCATCGCCAGGGTGAGCCAAAAATCCAAACTGGAGTCCGTCTCATGCCCTTGGGGGCCGACCATGACCCAGCCGGTCATCGCTCGACCCGTAATATCGAACTCTTTCGTGTAAGGTTGTGAGAGTGCCTCTTGGTAGTTGGCAGGTCCGACTCGAACAATCAAAGAATCATTCAACACTCCGCAGGCCATGTTTCCATAAGCCATGAACCCGACACCGCCGAACATCTTCTTTTCGACGAGATCTGGCTGGTCGCTCAGGCCCTCACGGACACGCTGTGCTAACCCTTCATCGTATGCCATGCCTGCGCTCAATCTACTATAGTTGCAACCAAACCCAAAGACCTCAAAATCAAACCGCCCGAACCCACAATGGGGTGGCCGCGTCCCAAGCACCAGTAATAATAACTAATAATTTACTGCCCAGACAGTAAATTGTGTAGGATTCATGCTTCTTCCGCTTCTTTGCAACCCTAAACGCACGAATATTACTGCGATAACGGTAAATATACGCTAAGTTTCCCTAATCAGCATCCAAAACTGAAGCATCCAAGTAAATATTACTGTTATAGCAGTAAATTTGATATTCTTAGGCATGCTCTATTTCTCCGAAATCGCAAAAGCCGTCCGCTTCCATCGAAAGGAAAGCGGTCTAACCCAGCTCGAACTGGCAAATTTAGCGGGGGTTGGTAAGACCGTGGTCTACGATCTGGAGAAGGGAAAAGAAACCATTCGAGTCAGCACTCTCCTGAAAATCCTGGAAGCCTTAAACATGCAAGTCAAGCTGGAGAGTCCTTTGATGGGGCTTTTTCGGGAGATGAACGATGAGGGCAGCTAACATTTTCATGCACGGTCGTAAAGCCGGGACGCTGATTGAGGAAGCAACTGGGAGAAAGTACCGATTTGAGTATGACGGCGATTATGACGGCGAACCCATTTCACTCAGCATGCCCATTTCAAAGGGAACTTTCGAATATGATCGCTTCCCTCCATTCTTCGATGGACTACTCCCTGAAGGTGTTCTATTGGAAGCACTCTTAAAGAGAGGAAAAATAGACCGCGACGACTACTTCACTCAATTGTTGGCGGTAGGAGCTGATTTGGTTGGAGCCATTACAGTAGAGGAAACTAAATGAGTCGCTGCCCGATAACCTATGAATCAATTGGCGAAGGCCGCTATTCTCAGAAAGCGCTCCGCAAGCTGTCTCCACGGTTGGATGAATTGCTCGATTTGCCATACTCAGTCGAAGAACAGATTCATGAAGCGGAAAAGAGGGCTACCAAGATGTCTATTCAGGGCGTCCAACCCAAGCTTAGTGCAAAGCTGAACATCAAAGGCAAGGTGTTTGAAGTGGTGGACACAGGAGGCTGTTTCATATTGAAGCCTCAAAATCAGCGCTATCGATGCCTTCCTGAAAACGAAGCTATTACTATGCATCTAGCCTCTGCAGTCGGCATCGAGACCCCTTTTCACGGGATGATCTATGCGAAGGACAGCACCTTAACCTACTTCATTAAACGTTTTGATCGTCGCGGCTATCGCAAGAGAGCACTGGAGGACTTTGCGCAGTTAGCCGGTCTGTCTCGCGAGACCAAATACAACTATTCCATGGAACGATTAGTTCCAATTTTGGAACAGTACTGTACCTTCCCGAAATTGGAAAAACTAAAACTCTTTAGGCTGACTCTATTTAACTATTTGGTGGGAAATGAAGATGCCCATCTTAAGAATTTCTCGTTGATCCGAATAAACCGCAAGGTAGGACTGAGCCCGGCGTATGACCTCTTGAACACGACAATCGCCATGAAGGGAGTGACAGAGGAGCTGGCTCTGCCTCTAAACGGCAACAAGAGCAACCTCAATCGAGATCTTTTCTTTGATTACTATGCAAGTGACCGGCTGAATCTCACCGAGCGTGCCATCAACCAGGTTGATCAGGAGTTCAAATCATCTATCGGTTCCTGGAAATCACTGCTTGAAAAGAGCTTTCTCACCGAGGAATTAAAACAGCAGTACTGGGAGGTTATCAGCCAGCGTCGAGCGATCCTGGAACTGTAGCTGCCCTCTTCTTAGCCTTCGGAGGGAACTCCTGGGGACAGAAGTTTTTTGAGGAAATTCTTGGGGACAGAAGTTTTTTTGGACTCAGTCGATAATCCGTAACTCGTTGTGGAGTTCGTCGCTGTCGCCTGGCTGGATAGGGAAGTGCTCTTTTAGCATTTCACCGCATTTTTTAATGGCCTGAGTCAAGCCATGGGCAGGCTTCCGCGATCGAATGCCGTCAATAATCAGATCGCGGACCGCTTCCCAGTCCGACTGACTGAGTTTTTGGCTGATGCCCTCGTCACCGATTACCTGCACCATATGCTCGTAAAGGGAAACGTAAATCAAGATGCCGGAGGAGCCGGCGGTCTTTCGAACCTTGAAACGGTGAAAGGCTTCACCGGCACAGCGTTCAACTTCCTCCCTCATCTCTTTCCTTGAAATAAAGGGTAGGCGCAGCACCGGGATCATGGTGGCCGCGGTGGTGCCCAGCAGGAATCCAACGATCACAATCAGCAAGATGGGAACGAATCCCAGCACCAGAGCCTGGCCGCTTTCCCAATCGCCCCCCACAGGCCGCAGGTCTTGAAAAAAGATCCAGGCAAGGGTGAGAGCCGCCAGCACAAACACCACACCAAAGATGTCTTCTGCCCGATCGTATCGACCCGAGGAGGCCGCCTGCAAAGGCGCCGCTGGGACCAAGCTCATTTGATGGTTTAGTTGGTCATGATCATGGAGGGTTGACTACTGTATTGGTCGGTTCGTTCCCTATTCCAGACCCATCATTTGAACTGGTGCAGTCAGTTGGAGGATTCCCCATACCACTTTAAGAGTCACATCAAAGGGCGCCCCTGCTTGATATTCCAAAGTTATGGTCAGCCTTTCGGCGGGT
>JAPUKI010000060.1 GCA_027295745.1 Acidobacteriota bacterium | reverse complement strand
GCCCATCTTGAAGGGCCTCACGTCCGCACCTGGAATCCCAAACGTGGACATCTCCCCGTAGCCATATCTCAGCGGCATCTGGCCTCGGGAGTCGAGCCACTGATACGCTCGTACCGTGGAAGTGTGCAGAGCTCCTGAAATCGTGGTGATACCCGCTGCCGCAAATTCCTCGAGAAGCTTCCTGTAAACCAGGGCCACGTCTTCCGGTTCGGGAGTCGGCAAAAAGTCCTCATCCTGAAGAAGGATACGCACGGCCGGAGGCTCCAGAATGCCCGTCGGCCGGACACTGGAGTCGAGCCAGTAACGTCCGTAGGTTTCAACGAAATCTCCGTGCTTGGCCCACAGCGCTTCAATGCCCTTACTGTTCAGCATCATCCCGTTAACGTACGGTATTCCTATGGTAAGAGCGATGGGGTTGTCGGGAGCGGCCTTGTCCAGTTCCCATCGGTTCAGGTCGTTAAAGACCAGCTGAGCTTGATCAGGACCCTTAGGGTCGGTGGTGAAGAAGAGCCACTGACCCGGCGGGAAGTTGAAGGCCGCAATAATGTTTCGGATCTGCTTGAGAACGTCGTCCGTGGTTTTCACCTGTCTAAAGTTCAGAGCATATCTCTTGAGCTTCGTGGCGGGCAACCCACGGGCATAACTCCTGGGCCCGTCCAGATGCTGCTCTTCTATATGCTCGTGCGTGTTGATTAGCCCGGGCGTCACAGTCTTCCCCTTCAGATCAATCCTGAGCGTGTTCGGACCGGCAAGGCTGAGCACTTCGTCGTTGGTTCCCACCGCCGCAATCTGGCTGCTGCGAACGGCCACGGCTTGCGCGGTGCGGAAGTTCGAATCCACGGTGAGGATGTTTCCGTTGTACAAAATCGTGTCGGCAGCCTCCTGGGCAGAAGCCAAATGGAAACTTCCGAACACACAGAAAGTTACCAGGAAAAGACTCGTTAGACGCATTGTTTCCTCCTCTTTGAGACAGAAGCTGAAGTTGTCAACTAAGACGATCTGGATAGCTAAGGAGTACCCCCTCAACACCAGCATGTCAAGTAGGGACTTTCCAACAGTACTCCGCCCTGCGTCACCAGACGGGAAGCACCTACCACCGCAGAATTATAGCGACAGAAGTCTCATCCTTGAACGTTTTGGCTAAAACAAAGTCCAGGATCTTGACCTTGCCCTCGGGCGTTATTTTCACATTGGCAGGCTTCAAGTCTCTGTGAATGATCCCTTACTAATGCGCGGCTTCCACCCCCTCGCTACGATCAGGTGTGAGAAATGCGGGCTAGCCGTTCAGGCCGGGAGTCGTCGATGCACTGTTTTCCCCCTGAGAGCACACAAAACAATTCTTGCCTGAATCGTTCAGACCAGGCACAATCAAACAACATCGGTTATTTGATGGCACCGGGGAGTCGCTGCAGTTCAGGTCTTTAACCAGCTTGTCCCGCCCTACACTGAAGACCGGGGAAGGAGAGTGAGCCATGACGGAGCCTGTCACCAAACCCAGCACTGTAGATATCGACTGGAAAACCATGGAGGACTGGGATCGAAGATATTACATCCACAATATCTACGCCCAAGATGAGTACAACCCCATCTTCATTTCCAAGACGGAGGGGAGGCACATTTATCTACAAGACGGCACCAAGGTGCTGGACTTCATGAGCCAGCTGATCTCCGACAACATGGGACAACGCCACCCCAAGGTGATCTCAGGCATCAAGGACGCCCTGGACCGCTATGGTCACGTCTACTTTGCCTTCAGCACCGACTATCGAGCCAGGGCTTCCAAACTCCTGGTGGAGGACATCATTCAGGATGACTGGGCCGGACGAGTCCGTTTTCTTTCCACGGGGACTGAGGGGGTTGAGATGGCCCTGCTCATGGCCAAACTCTATACGGGACGACCCTACATCATCACCCAGGAGTACGCCTTTCATGGATGGACCACGGGCGCAGGCGGTGGATGCACCCGTATAAGGGGATACTCGAACAATCTCGCTTCACCGACCGACCCCAATTCTTTCCAGGAGGTCCCCGGCTTTCCGACTCCGGGGTACTACGTCGCACCGGCTCCCTATTGCTACCGATGTCCGGTAGGGCATACCTACCCGGACTGCAAGAGCAAGGAGCCCGTAGGGAGCCTACCCTGCTTACGTCCTTTGGAGCATCTTATCGAAGTCATCGGCGCCGAGAACATCGCTGCCGTGATTACCGAGATCATGTTTGGCGGCGCTGGCATTTATTCCCCTCCCGAATACATTCCCCAGTTGAGAGAAATCACCCGAAAGCACGGCATTTTGTGGATCGACGACGAGGTAATCACGGGCTTTGGAAGATTAGGGAAATGGTTTGGCTACCAACTTTACAAAGACACCTATCCAGACATCATGGTGATCGGCAAGGGATTGACCAGCTGTGCGCTTCCCAGTGGAGGTGTGGTGGTCAACAAGGAAATCGGAGAGTTTTTCGATCAACAGAGATGGTGGAGTGGCAGCAGCCATGAAGGTCATCCCATCACCCTGGCGGCCATCGTCGCCACCCTGGAGGCCATGATCGAAGAGGACATCGTGAGCGTGGCCGCAGAGACGGGAAAGTACCTCGAAACTCAACTTCGCCAGCTGGAACCCAGGCACAAGTCGATCGGACAGATAGCGGGAGCCGGAATGTTCTGGGTCATCGACCTGGTCAAAAATCAAGAAAGGCGAGAGCCTTTTGTCAAAGAAGACAGAAACTCCATGAGGGCCGGCGACCTCAGTCACTGGCCCATTAATATCGTCATGGGGAAATGTCTGGAGAAGGGAGTGTTCCTGACTGGCTTCACACCCAATACGCTCAAAATTGGTCCAGCCTTGACCAGCACTCGAGAGGAGATCGACCAGGGACTCGAAGCTCTGGATTATGCTCTGGATACCGTAGATGAGATGTGCGATTGAGTTGTTGGCAGGGGCGATGGCGTCTGTCGCAGAGAGGTCGCCACCAGACAGAGCAGGTAATTGACACCCATCCCCAGCACACCGGCGTGGATTCCCCAAACCCTGCCGTGTCCGCTCAGGGTTAGCCCCATCGCCAGGCCCGTACCCACCACAATCCCCAACAGAGCGGGCCCTGCCGTGAATCTGCGCCAGGTCAGACCCAGCAAAAACAAAGGTGAGAGCTGTGCCAGGATCTCCATTTTTAGTTCGGTCAATCCCCACAGGGTGATTCGGGGTACCAGGGCAACCAACGCCACAGCCACCATCACCACCCATGAAAGCAGTTTGCCCACCTGGGTCAAACGCACCTCATCCAGATTCCGCAGCACGGTCGTCCCCAGCACGTCCTTGGCCAAGATTGAAGACAAGGTGAGCAGTGCGGAATCCGCCGTTGACATGATGGCCGCTAAAATGCCCGTGATCACCAGTACTGCCATGGCGTAGACCCAGTAGGACTGCTGGGCCCATTCCCGCAAGAGCAGGGGCATCACCTGATCCGCTTCCACGCCCCGCAAGTCGGCAAACTGCGGAATCGCCAAAATGCCCACCAGCAGCACAACCGACATGGTCACCAGTGGCATGAAGGCCATCAAGCTGAGCGAGCGCTTGAGCGCGCCAACGCTTCGTGCCGCATAGATCCGTTGAATGGCTTGAGGATAAACGGAGGCAGAAAGACCGATCAGCAGCAGGGTACTCAGCCAGGTACGACACATCTCCCAGGAAGGCACCATGGCCTTTTGCGGTTGATGTTCCAAAAGCCACTGTGTCGTGACTTCAAGTCGCTGGGGACCGGGCACTATTGCCACCAGCAATCCTACAAGTCCCACCAGCAACATCACTCCCTGAATACAGTCTGTCCAGGCCACCGCCCGCATTCCGCCCAGCGTTTCGTAGATGATGATCACCAAAGTCAAGATGACCACACCCATCCAGTAGGGCATCAGATTAGCCGACAACCCGGCCACCACATGCCCCATGGCCATGAGTTGAGCGAGCAGATAGTTGACCATGACAGCGACGAAAAGGAAGTTAGACCACAGGGTGAGCGAGGGCGAGCCAAAGCGATGCTTGATGTAATCTCCGGGTGTGACGTAGCGATAGCGCCTTGAGATCCGATACAGACGGGGAGCGAAGATCAGGTAGACGACGACGATGGCCATCATGAATCCGACACTCATTAACCAGGCGAAGCCCAGTCGATAGGCCTCACCGGGATAGCCCAGAAGAGAATTGCCGCTGTACTGGGTTGCATAGAGGGTCAGAAAAAGGACAAATCCCCCGAGGCTTCTCCCGGCCAGATAGAACTCGTCAAGGGAATCGCTCACTCGCCGCCGCTTGGCCAGGTAGCCCAGCACCAGGAGAAGACCCAGATAGCCTCCGACAAAAAGGATGGCTCCCAGACCGAAAGGTATTTCCGTCATCTTCCGCTTCCCTTCAGTCCAAGCTGTCGTGCTTCTCGTCTTCAGACCAGTAGCGTCGAATCACGAAAACGGTAAAGAGAGCAATGGCGACGGTCACCAACAGTGATATCAGCACCCAATAGGGCAACCCCAACCATAGAAAAGGTGGAGTCTCTCGGGGTAGATACCACGGTATGGAGAGAAGAAACAGGCCAACGTAAGTGATCCAGATCCAACCCTTCCGGCACGGCTCCCGGCTCTCTCGCCTCTTCAGTTCCAACAAATCGTGATCGAATTCAGACATCAGAAATGGCCTCCCCCATCATAGAACACTCTTCGTTCAAGTCTAGCCCGCACTCCTCACACCCCCTCTACTGTATCGGCGCAATGATCCGGCCTGACTCCGTTGCAGCGATCACGGTAGCGACCACCATCTGAGCCCTTTTTCAACATCGATCCTTTGGGGGGGGATCTAAGCAGTGGGAAAACGAAGCCTAAACTCGGTACCCGGCCGGCGGTTTGCCGCTTCCACATGGGCACCCATGGCATCGGCCAGCATCTTCAATAGCGCCAGGCGGAATTGTCAATTGAAGGATCGCCGAGCGGTCGTGGGCCGGAAGGCAGGCTGGTCCCTCCCTTTTCAGGGCCCACACGTCGCCTCTCCTCAGTCAGCGAACGCTTGGTCCCAGAGGAGTCGATGGTGAACTGCTTTGAGGTGGTGCCGACCGACTCGAAAGCTCAGGCTGAACCGAGGGTAGAGACAACCAGCGTGGCTGATGATTTCTGGAGGGAAACGGTGGCCTCGATATTGTGAATCCATCCGTCAACCGTGCTTTGACCCTGCCTTTACCTGCCAAAGCCTGCCTGCTCGCTTTCCTCGGGCTGCTATGGGTTGTCCGCCAGGCATTGGATGGTCGGGGGCGGTCCTATCAGCAGGCAAGCAGGGTCACCCCCGGGGTGTGGCGAGTTCGTGCAGATATCCTCCAACACACCGTTCGCCCGTATGAGGGCTAGCCCGCAGTTGTAATCGCGCCGAAGAGCATCCGAATGGTTCTTTCTTCTCATGCTGGGGGGGTAGACCGCCAGGCCCAGTTCCTCCGGCCCGCAGGTCTCGATCGGCTCACCCACGAGTTGGGTGCCGGAGGGTACGGTGTTGAGACTGCCCCAGAAGGCGAGATCGATGGCTCCCACGAGCAGCGCGGCCACCGTCTCCGCCAGACCCGCTTGATCACTTGGGAAGATCACCGCCTGGAAATCGTCATAATGGGTACCCAGACAGGCGGCATCGCTGAAAAACCCTGCAAGGAAACCGACCACGGCCTGGTTGAGGGTTCCATCGGCACCGAGCATGTCGAATTCGGAGTTTCCATTGCTTGCGATGAGTTGCGGTATGGAGCCGCGGCTGTAGCCGTGTCCAAATTCCGCACCGAGTCGCTCCCGTGCGGGTGTCTTGAACCAGGTCAAACAGCCGTCAATCTGGCCCGACGCGAGCGCGAGTCCCACGCTCGCATTCCCCTGGTCATCGGTATCGAAGCAGTCCTGGGCCGGTGGTACCTCGAACTGGCATTTCATCGGTGCATTCGCTTCACAGATGGCCATCATGACGTCGATACTCACCCCCTCCAAGGGACCTACGTCCCAGGGCGGAAACGGAAAGACTTGTGCAATCTTGTACACCCTCGTCTCTGCGACCAAGCTCTGGGACCAGATACAGAAGAGAAACGCGATCTGTAGAACCCGTGTCAAGCGCAGTGCCATCATTCCCTCCTGTTCCAAAATCGTCGCAAACCCGAGTTTCATCCTATCGATGGACCCGCCAGAAAACAAGCCAAGACAGCCCGGCCAAGTTCTTCGAGCTTGAAGGCGTTGCGCTCAATGCTAAGTCCTGAAGTGCCCTGAAAGCCATCAAAATGGGCCGTCTAAATTGGTTTGCGTTGGCTGGACTGAGTTGGAGTGAGTTTGCCGCGGGTTTTCTTTATAGATAGATCCTTGTGCCTCATAATAGGTTTCATGGGGAAACCATGAGCCTATTGGAAACAGTTCACTTCATATGCCCCTACTGCGGTGAGCAGGTTGAGGTAGTCGTGGACTGTTCCATTGGGTTCCAGAAATAC
>JAPUKI010000006.1 GCA_027295745.1 Acidobacteriota bacterium | reverse complement strand
CGCCGAAGTTCACAGCTATCTGACCAATAATTATTATGCCTTAGGAAGGTATCGAGAAGCTGTCGAAGCTGGTGAAAAAACACTTAAGATTTCTGATAAGTTTCACAAGATGGAGCTCATGCTTCCTAATCTGGCACTGAGTTGCTACCACTTGGGCCAGGAAGACAAGTTCCACTTCTATCGTGATTGGTGCAATCGTGACTTCCCCGACCTGAGATGGACCAGGGAACTGAACAAGCTGGAAATATAGAAAGCCCGCCGGCCATTGGATGTCCTTACAACTACGGGTTGATCCTCATCTGTTAGAGGGCGCTCTAACCATCGTCAGGACACTTCACGATCAAGGACATGAGGCCTACTTTGCTGGGGGCGCGGTTCGGGATCTGGTCCTTGGGAAAAGCCTTTCTGAGATCGATGTAGCCACCTCCGCTTCCCCGGAAGAGATTGAACAGCTGTTCCCAAAGACTATCCCCGTGGGTAAGGAGTTTGGGGTGGTGGTAGTGGTACAGGACTCGAAAAACTACGAGGTGACGACTTTCCGCCAGGAGTCCGGTTACGAAGATGGTCGTCACCCCACCAAGGTGAGTTTCACCGATGCCCGACAAGATGTCGAGCGTCGTGATTTTACAGTCAACGCACTTTTCTTCAACCCCCTCAACGAGGAAATCATTGACTACGTCAAGGGAAGAGAAGATATCAAGCGCAAGTTGATTCGCACTGTGGGCTCTCCTGAAGGCCGATTCCAAGAGGACAAGCTCCGCATCCTGCGGGCCTTGCGCTTGGCCTGTCAGCTCGATTTTGAGATCGAAGGGAAAACCTACCGACAAGTGCAGCACTATGCCTCAGAAATCACTCAGGTGAGTTGGGAGAGAATCAGGGACGAAGTGTTAAAGATTCTCACGGGCCCGGATCCGGCTCGGGGCCTGAAACTTCTGTTCGATTCAGGAATTCTGGCAGTGATCTTGCCCGAGGTTGCGGCCATGCACAATGTGCAGCAGCCGCCTCAATTTCACCCGGAAGGCGACGTCTTTGTACACACCTGCTTGCTCTTCAAGCTCTCCCAGAAGCCCAGTACGACGCTCTCCCTGGCGATTTTGCTGCACGACGTGGGCAAACCTCCCACCTTCATTGTCAAAGAGCGAATTCGTTTTGATGGTCATGCCGAATTAGGTGCCAAGATGGCAGAAGAGATCTGTCGAAGACTGCGGCTTCCCAACCAGCAGATCGAAGAAGTGGTAGATCTGGTCAAAGATCATCTGCGTTTCATACACGTTCAGGAGATGCGGGAAAGCACTCTGAAGCGTTTTCTTCGGAAGGAGAACTTTGACGATCACCTCGAACTCCATCGCCTGGACTCTCTGGCCAGTCACGGCAGCCTTTCGAGTTACGACTTCTGTCGAGAGAAGCTGGATGAGATGAGTGAAGAGGTGATGCGGCCAAAGCCTCTCATCAATGGACATGATCTGATGAATCTGGGTCTCAGCCCGGGACCCCTCTTCTCCGAGATCCTCGCTGCTGTGGAGGACCTCCAGCTGGAGGGTAACTTGTCGGGCAAAGAAGAAGCCCTGGATTGGGTAAAAGAGCATTATCTGTAGAAGGTCTCAGCGCTTCAATGTCGATTTTCCTGGTGCCTTTGCTCGCAGAGTGCTATAAGAAAAACGCATGAAGAATAAATCCACCTTTCTTTCACTTTTGCTTTTGATGAGTTACTCGACATGGCTCGGCTGTGCGCCCTCGGAAGAGGCTCCCGACGAGGAGGCAGCTGCGGTCGTGCCCGAGGTGGAAATGCCCCAACTGGGTGATATGGTGCTCGTTCCAGCCGGTGAGTTCATCATGGGAACGGAACAAGAGGCGCCACCTCCGCTGGCAGGACCAGAACGCACCATCGACCTTCCCGCCTACTATATTGATGTCTATGAGGTGACACACGGCGAGTGGATCAAGTTCCTGACCGAGACGGACTTCCGACCAGAAGGCAATTGGCGACAATTTTACAGTATTGGCAAGGAAGACAACCCCGTAAGCAACATGTACTGGGAAGACGCAAAGGCCTATTGTGAATCGTTCGGAAAACGATTGCCGACGGAGGAAGAGTGGGAAAAAGCCGCCCGTGGTCCAGATGGCAATAAGTATCCTTGGGGCGCTGTTTGGGACCCCGTGAAATCAAATTCCTCTGAGCTGGCGATGCGCAATACCATGGAGGTTGGAGAGGTGGCGGAGGATAAGAGCTACTACGGTGCTTACGACATGATGGGCAACGCGCAGGAGTGGACCTCCCAGAAGCTGACCCCTTATCCAGGCAGCCCAGCTCGCCGGGACGATGCCTTTCAAAGGGATTACATCGCGGTCCGTGGCGGTTCTTATGCCGTGATAGGCAGAACCATGTCCCTGTCCAGTCGCAGCGGCTATGCACCCGACTCCCAGTATGGTATTGGCTTCCGCTGTGCCAAGGACGCCCAGGAAGAAAGTCCTCAAACGGAGCAGTAGTCCAGACCCACCCCCAGCTTGACAGCCTCACGGAATCTCAATAGCATCAATTCGCGGGGTGGAGCAGTCTGGTAGCTCGTTGGGCTCATAACCCAAAGGTCGGGGGTTCAAATCCCTCCCCCGCAACCATCCCTTTAATTAATCAGTTACAAAGGAACAATCTGAAAATCAAGGAAGGGCCTTGGGTGCGGGTGACGGAGGTATTCTGCAGGCTATGAAAAGATCCCTTTTAGCCGCATCATCTCTGGCCGGGGCTCTCATCGTGCTGCTTGTGTCGCTCATGGCGGCTCAAGGACCTTTATTCGACCTTGGCTCTTTGGCCACCGGGCCTTTCTCCAGGATGTCGACCTTGTACGAAAAGCGCTTCCTGTTCTTCAACATCGATGTGCTGAGCCTCGAGATTCGGTTCGGAAGTGAGGTTGCGGAAAAAGTGAAATCGCTCGTCCAGAGCGGCGAAGAGCCCTCCGAGATTGCCGACTCCATTGCCGACACTGCGATGCACGCTCAGGATGCCTTTGTACAGATCCGTTTTCTGCGAGATATCAGCCTCAAGCGGTTCATTCAGGAAGCTCGCCAAAGCACCAAGCTCGTTCGCGAGGCGGGTGTTATAGACGATCCAACTTATGAGCATATCAGTGAAAACCTGCCTATCTGGTATTCGTCACTCGCCAAGAGGGGGATCAAGGAGGGGGATGAGATGTTCTACCGCATCCGGGGTGAGTCGCTGAGAACAGTATACCGCGGTGTGGATGAGGCGATATATGTTGATCAAGAGGACACAGGAAAAATGGCTCCTTTGGCACTCCTGGGGGGCTACTTTGTGGCAAAATCCGAGTTCCGCAAGGGCCTGCTCCAGTCCCTGTTTAACGATTCCGCAGGCTCGAACTAAGTACTCCCTTTATCGACGTTCTACAGGCATATCGACTTCTGGCCCCATCACCTCCTCGTCGAAACTCATTCGGTGCCAACCCGAGAAAAAAGATTGTATCCGTAGGAGTTTAGCCTTTACATTGTGGACCTGTCCCCGTCCGACTCCGTCGCTCGATGGGCTTGTTAGGTACCCTTTTTGCTATGGGAGAGGATCGATTCTGCCGGCCGGTTCGAGATTCTTCGCTCTCTGCCAAGTCTCGCGCAGCTCTGATGTAAAACTGCCCATTCCGCAACCAACCCCAGCGCCCTCGGCGGAAGCGTACATAACAATGTTCCTGCTGATCAGTATAATATCCTGATTGTCCGCATAGGACGCAAGCAGACATAGGAGAAAGTCCACAGTAAGGTTTGTGGATTCGGATCCGCAAGGTATTCGGAGTTGCGGTGAGTGTTACTTTTTTGCAAATCAAGCGCGAGCTCATCAACGCGCTTTGGAAACTCCTCCCTCGTACCAGCTCAGTGAACCTGGAAGGTGTTCGTATGAGGGTACCCCTAAGGCGGGAGCTGGATCGGCGGGTACTGAGCTCCAAGCATGAGCCCTGGATGGCGTCCCTGCTCAGGAGGATCCTTCCCCTGAAGGAGGGGGAGTTCGTGGATGTGGGCGCCAACGCAGGTCAAACATTGCTCCGATACAAATCGCTGTGCCCAAAAGGCGTCTACGTGGGCTTCGAGCCCAATTATTATGCGGCGGCCTACGTTCAAGACATCATCGACTTGAATGGCTGGACCGAGAGTATGGTCGTGCCCGCAGGGATCGGTGATCGCAACGTCATCTCGCCACTGTTCCTGGCCAATCCGTCCGACCTCTGCGCAACACTGGCTCCGGGATTCCATTATCCTGTCGACACTGCTCAAAGCCGGCGTGTGTTGATCCTGGCGGCGGAAGAAGCATTTGCGCTGGCCGACGTTCAGGATCCAGCCATCATTAAAATAGATGTGGAGGGCTTTGAAGCCGAGGTGCTGGGGGGGCTCGCCCCCGTCCTGAGATTGGCACAACCCGTTGTGATCTGTGAAGTGTTGGGTGGTGGAGACAAAGAGACGCTGCGCACACGAAATGCCGCCATTCAAGACACTCTGCGAGACTGCGGGTACTCTATCCTCCAAGCCGTCGACGACAAGTTGTTCTTCTCTCAAGAAGGACTGGTCGACAGTAACGAAGTCTACGTGTTTGCCAAAGACGACGCAGTCCGTCGATTGGTTGACCCCTAGGCCGCATTACGCATAGGTTTTCGTAGCGAAGTGGCGCAAGCGCCGCGATGACAAGGCGTGCGACCCGCAAGCGCCCCGCAGGCGTACTCGTGCAGCACGCCGAGGAGCGCAAGGAAGCACA
>JAPUKI010000059.1 GCA_027295745.1 Acidobacteriota bacterium | reverse complement strand
CAGATCGCTTTCACGGGCCTCTTTCCTCTCACTTTCTCCCGCTTCCTTCTCTTTTTCTTTTACCGATGGGAGACATGCGTGAGGGAAGCCACGGTGCTGGGAATGCTGGGAATTGTTTCCCTGGGCTACTGGATCCAGGATGCGAGGGCCCGCACTCACTACGATGAAATGTTCTTCCTGGTGCTTCTGGGCGCGGCTCTGGTGCTGATGGGAGATCTGCTCTCTGCTCTGGCCCGCGAAGCGGTGCGCCGCTTCTCCTGAGGGAGATTTAGGAGGGAGACAATTCTCTTGACAAGCAATGGGAACAGTGTTTTGATCCTGCAAGAGTTTTCCGTCAGCTTAGTATGTCGCATCGAAAAAGGGATTCCCTGACTCTGGACCGCCGGAGATTCCTCCTCGCCTTAGGCGCAGCAGGTGGAGTTCTCGCTCACAGAAGAGCAGCCTACAGCTCACCCCTGCTCCAGAGTGGCGAGCTTCCCCCCGGAGCCAGGCCGGGCGACTGGCCTCTAACGGGCTGCAATATCCGCAGCACCCGATCCAATATCCACGAGACGATCATTGGTCCAGGCAATGTGGAGCGGCTGAAAGTGAAGTGGATGTTTGAGGAAACCCAGGATTTCAACCAGGCCACCCCTATTATCATCGGTGACAGCCTCTACTTTGGGGCTCATGACGGGTATGTCTACGCAGTCAATACCGCAACCGGCGCTTTGAAGTGGAAATTCAACGCCTGGGAGGGCATCCAGCCCAGCAGGCCTGGGATACGGCTGGTGGATATTAACGTCGACCCACACGGGCAGATGCGTGGTGGAGCCGCCTACGGGGCGGGTCGAATCTACATTGGCGACGGTACGGCCAGAGTGCACTGCCTGGATGCGGCTTCCGGTAAGGAGCTGTGGCTGACGGCTCTAGATCCGCGGGCTGGAGTGGACCGGACAAGAGCCAATTCAGCTCCCATCGTGTATGGAGGAAAAGTTTTTGTTGGAATTTCCACTTCAGCGGGTCACGCCCAAGCCATCTGTCTGGATGCAGCAACGGGCGCCATAAGATGGCGTTTCAACACTGTCCCCGATCCCGAGTCCAAAGGTGGCGGTTCCATCTGGTCAGCCGCCGCCATCGATCCTGAATACGGAGTTGTCTACAACGTCACGGGCAGCTTGCATGGACAGGTACCGGGGCCGATCCTGTTTAGTGAAAGCATGATTGCCAACGACATGGAATCGGGCGAGCTGTTGTGGTTTGACCAGCTGCGCTCGGCCGATCCTTTTGATATGGATTACAGCTGCAATCCCATGCTGTTTGAGTGTACCCATCCAACCCGCAACGGCGCCGTGCGCCACTGCGTGGGAGCAGGCAGCAAGACCGGATTTCACACCTTCGATCGCTATACAGGAGAGCACCTATGGACGGCTTCCGTGACCAACGGCGGTCCCACCCTCAATAGTGCCGCCTATGGCAATGACAAGATCTACATGGTTTCCGGGTCCAGCTCCCAGGTCCGTCAAATTGCCCAATCCGCCACCGTGGCACTGCATTCCTACACCGGGGAAGTGCTGTGGTGGACACCCAATGCATCCAGCAGTCAGGGAGCAGCTGCTTTTGCCAATGGCCTTTTTTACCAGGGCTTCAGAGATGGAACCGTGCAGGCCTTGGATGGAGAAACAGGAGAGCCCCGCTGGAGCTATCAACTTCCGGCCGCCCGCCGGGGGGGAATCGCCATTTCCAATGGGACCCTTTACACCAGCTGCGGCGTGACCCGTTCGCCACCCTATACCCTTTATGCATTCAGTATTGATGGTCGCTAAGTTATGAAACTATCACTAGAGAAGTTCAGTCGACGGAATTTTCTGCTGACTTCCGCTGCTCTTTGTCTGGGGACGATCAGTCACGCCCGGGCTCAAGAGGCGGATGTCGAGGTCAACATTACTCTCAACTACGGGCGGGGACTCTGGTATTACGATCCGGTGGGAGTGTATATCCAGCCCGGACAGACGGTGAAATGGACGGCGCTGCGCTGGACCCCCAGCGTGACGGCTTTTCATCCCGATAATGACAACCATGAACTGCGAATCCCTGAGGGAGCCCAACCCTTTGACTCAGGGATGCTGGCCGCCATGGAGTCCTTTCAATGGACCTTCGAGGTGGAGGGGACCTACGATTATTTCAGCAAGCATCACGAAGGAGCCGGCCTGATTGGCCGGATAGTGGTGGGGTCTCCGGGAGGACCAGGTGAGAGACCTCCACGATACGGGGGGGCCGAAGGAAGGTCCCCCATTTACCGGCAGGCAATGACTGTTTTCGAGGTGATCGATTCACGGGAGATTGTGGAGAAGAAATCTGTACCCTTCCCCGTGGAAAAGCTGGCTAAGGGGATGTACAGACGCCGGCGCTGATCAGCAGGCAAAGAGGGCTTGAATTATTTCCATCGCTGAATCTCTCAAAAGGAGGGAAACCATGCAGTCCAGAAAAATGAAACGGATTAGTGTGCTATTTGTGCTACTTCTTTCCTTTGTTTTGAGCCAGTGTACCTCGGCTCCCCCCGACGTTCTCGCTCCTGACATGGTCTTGCACAACGGGAAAATTGTGACCGTGGACGAAGATTTTTCCATTGCTCAGGCAATTGCCATCAAAGACGGCCGTATTCTGGCGGTGGGATCCGACAGTGAAATTCTCCCTCTGGCGGGAACCGCAACGGAAAAAGTTGACCTGGGGGGAAAAACGGTTATGCCGGGGCTGCACGATTCTCATATCCACTTGGCCCAGCGAGTGGCTGATCCTCCCGAGCCTTTAATCGCAGAAATGAGCCGGGCAAGATCCATCAAGGAAATTGTGGAAATAGTTCGCAAGAAAGTGGCGAAAACGCCTCCCGGGGAACTGGTCTGGCTTCCGCGAGGACCCGGCGAGAACCAGCTTGAAGAAAAGCGCTGGCCCACCCGGCACGATATAGACCCGGTATCACCTGACAACCCCGTCATTCTCACCTTTTCAGGCGACTACGCAAACGTCGCCAACAGTGTGTTTCTGAGGACTGCCAGAATTGATCGCAATGTCTACCAACCCTACAAAGACGGGCTTTTCGGCGAGTTTAAGTTGGATCCCAACGGGGAACCCAACGGGCTGGTCGTTGGAAAAGGTGCCCACCGTATTCTGCGGGAGGGGAAATATCTGAACGTGTGGCCTGTCGACAAAGTGGAGGAGAACATTGCGCGGGCACTGAAGATGGACATTGCTCCCGCCGGCATTACTACTCTGGCGGACCCCTTGACAGCCACCAACAATGTGCCCACTCACCGCGCCTATCGAAGGTTGTCCATGCGGAAAGAAGGATTGCCTGCCCGCATTAACGCGATGATACGGATTCCTATACGGGGCCTCTCCGCCGCGGACTGCATTGCCCTTATGGACACACTCATGTTTGACTCTTCCTTCAGGAACGATTTTCTCCGCGTGGGGACTTTCAAAATGAGCCTGGATAAGGGCGTACCCGGAGGAGAACCTTTTGTGGTGGCGAAGGAAACCGTGAGAGAGGTGCTGATTGAAACCCACAGACGAGGATGGCAGCTGTACCTGCACATCACCGCACCAGAGAGTTTCGATAATGCTACCGCGGCGCTGGAAGAGGCCTATCGACTGTATCCCAGAGAAGATGCCCGCCACATCTTCACCCATATCGGCCGGCCCACCCAGGCAAACCTGGATACCATGGCACGTCTGGGAATTACAGCTGACTTACAGACCAGCGGCTACTATCTGAGGTCCGACGATTCTTTGGAGCGGTACCAGGTGAATCCGGAGAGACCCGATCTCGGCCCCAGTCCGGTGGCCACTTATCGGGATGCCGGCATCCCCGTGATCCTCAGCAGTGATCAGGCTCCGCTCGGTCCGTTATTCAGCGTCCAGGAAGCGGTCACCCGGGTGCTTAGGTCTGGAAAGGTGTATCGACCAGAAGAGAGGATAACCCTTGAGGAAGGAATCCGGGCAGTCACTTCCACCTCAGCTTGGGCCTTCTTTGAAGAGGACGTGAAGGGGTCCATCGAAGCGGGAAAATATGCGGATCTGGTGGTGCTGGGGAGAGATATTCTCACCATCCCTCCCGAAGAGATCAAGGACATCCCGATTCTGATGACCATGACCAATGGAAAGTTTGTCTACGTCAATCCCAACCAGGACCCCCAGCAGGAGATGAACTATCTTCGTTACCCGGCAAGGACTCCTTACTTGGGAGAAGGGCGCTGAGAGAATTCATCCTGAAGTCTCAGCTGATGGATGGATTACACAAAGATCGATTTTGACCACGAGCTGGACAGAGGCCCGAACACCTACAATCAAACTTTAGGACAGTGGTGGCTAAGCCAGAGTAGTGACCGCGCCCACAGTTACGCCTACAGTAAAATTACCCAGCACCTGGTTTCATTTTTCGGACAACCGCCAGAGAGAATCATCGACTATGCCTGTGGAGCAGGGCATATGCTCACCCGCCTCTATAGGTGTTTTTCCAACTCGAAGCTTACGGGAATCGATGGGTCATCGCTCTTGCTGAAATTGGCCGGCAAACGGCTTCAGTCTACGGGACAAGACTGGCGGCAGCGGGTACATTTGATCGAAACCAACCTGCCTGATTGTTCGTTACCTCGCGGTCAGGCCGATGTACTGCTGTTTGTTTTCCCCAATATCGTTCCCGATCCTGACTTGCCTGACTCGGAGGAGGAGAAAGATTCCCACCACCCGGAAGATCGAGCCGTGGCGGATTATCTGGCCCTGACACGTGAGCCAAATCCCGAGGAGGAGACGGTGGAGGATGATCCAGAGACACTGTGTGATTCACTGATCACCGATAACCTCATCTCGCGCAACCTGCGAAGACTCCTCAAGAAAGGAGGTGTTTGCGTACGGGCAGATTATGCAAACGCTCCCAGGAACGAGTTAACAAAGCTGGTGGAGCAGCGCCTGGCCTTTCAGGAGGGGTCTTTGCAGGAGCCTGTGAACGGACTCAGGGCAGAACAGCTCTTTAAAGTGGTCGGATCCACCTACTACCGTTCCAAAGTTCTGGAAGATGTCTATCACCAGACCCGCGATAAAACCGACAAAGATGGCGGTTACCTGCTGACAACACTTGTCGCTCTTTAGAGAAGGTGGGGGGCTCAGGGGTAAAGTGCCAGCACATGGTTTACAAGTTATGCCAGGACATCCTTTACACTTTTCCTGGCTCCTCCCCTGGTATTGTGGAGATGGCCACTATCGATGGTGGCCATCTCCACGTGATTCGCTTCCTCTACGGAAGGCACGG
>JAPUKI010000058.1 GCA_027295745.1 Acidobacteriota bacterium | reverse complement strand
ACCAGGAATTCGCCCGTGCCCGGCGCCACAATATCCCGCTCTCTCTCATCGTCGTAGACATGGACCATTTCAAGAAGATTAACGACGAATCCGGCCACGCTGTTGGAGATGAACTGCTGCGGTATCTTGCCAGCGTTCTTCTCGACACCACCCGCCCCATGGATCTAGCAGGACGCTGTGGAGGTGATGAATTCGTGATGCTCCTTCCATCAACCAACATCGAAGGCGTGGGAGCGCTTTCTATGCGGTTAATCGAAGAAATCAAGAATCATGATTCCAACGATCTCCCCAACTTCTCGATCAGCGTCGGTTGCTCAACTTTTCCAGAAAATAGCATCACCCTTGCTGAACTTCTGGCTCATGCGGATGAGGCGCTTTACTTTGCCAAATCGAAGGGTCGGGGCTCTGCCTTTCATTACTCCAACATTCCCAGCCCAGCCTGAAGAGAATTTGGGGACTGTTTCAAGAATTCCCCGAATTCGGGGACTGTCCCCAAATTCTCTCGTGCTTTCGTGCCGTTGAACGTCTCCTATTAAGCCTGCGGGCCTCACGGGTGTTCCTTTCACTCAACCCTGCCTAAAGAGTGTAGAATGAGAAACCCAGTGAGGCTTGAGTTCTGTCGGAGGAAGATGAATGGTGGAAATTAAAAGTTGACAGGCACTGAAGCGCTGTACGCGATAGGAAGTGTCGTACTGGTGAGTTTGTTTTCACTGGTGGGGATTCTACTCCTGCTGCTACAGGAGAAAATTCTCAACTACGTGGTGATTTTGCTGGTCAGTTTCAGCTCGGGAAGCCTCTTCGGAAACGCCTTCATTCATCTACTTCCGGAAACAGTGGCAAGAAACGGATTTACAATATGGGTTTCAATCTACACGTTGTCGGGCATCGCCGGCTGCTTTGTGGTGGAAAAGTTCGTTCACTGGAGGCACGTTCACTCGCCGGCGCAAGAAGGAGTAGAAGCTTTCGCCTATATGAATCTCCTGGGCGATGCTGTTCACAATCTTCTAGATGGGGTCGTCATTGTGAGTGCCTATGCGCTCGATATAAGTGTCGGAGTTGCCACAACCATTGCCATATTATTCCATGAAATTCCCCAGGAGATGGGTGATTTTGGGGTTCTGGTTCATGGTGGCCTCAGCCGGAAAAAAGCGCTCTTCTTCAATTTCGTCACGGCCTTAACGGCCTTGATAGGAGCGCTGTTGACGATGGTTTTGATCAATTTTTCCCAGCAACTCACGGTATTCTTAATTCCCTTTTCAGCCGGCACCTTTATCTATATTGCCGGATCCGATCTCATTCCTCAGCTGCACAAGGAAAACGAGGTCCGAGACTCTCTGTTGCAATTGGTGTTCTTTACATTGGGAATATCCGTCATGCTCGTCCTGCATCTGGGCACCTGAGAAGGAGACGGCCTGAAACTAAGCCGAGTTCAAGGGAAGATCATCCAGTGCCGACTTTGCCCACGCCTGGTCGAGCACCGTGAGAAGGTAGCGCGAGAAAAGCGACGCGCATTTCTGGACTGGACCTACTGGGGAAAACCTGTTCCCTCTTTCGGAACCAGATCTGCTCACTTGTTGATCCTGGGGCTGGCACCGGCGGCCCACGGAGCCAATCGCACCGGTCGAATGTTCACTGGTGACCGGAGTGGAGATTATATCTTCCGCGCCCTCCACCGGTTTGGATTTTGTACTCAGCCTTCCAGCCGACAGCGAAGCGATGGCCTGCGCCTTCGTGACGTCTATATTACGGCCGCCCTCCACTGTGCACCCCCAGGCAACAAACCTGCCCGCGCGGAATTGGCCAACTGCCGACTCTACCTGAGACAGGAACTGCAGATTCTCAATCAGGTCCGTGTCGTGGTGGTTTTAGGAAGAGTGGCCTGGCACGCCTATTTACTGGCTCGGAAGGAGCTTGAATGGCCGGTGCCCAGGCCCCGTCCCAAGTTTGCCCACGGCGTGAGCCATCGACTGGACGATCAAACCACCGTGATCACCTCCTATCATCCCAGTCAACAGAATACCCAAACGGGGCGACTCACTGTAGAGATGTTTGATGAGGTTTTCGCAAGGGCCCGCGAACTGCTGACCCGTGGCTGAGAGTTTGGGGACAGTCCCCGAATTCTGGGAGCATTCTTGGGACTGTCCCCAAACTCTCAGAGGACTTCAATCGAATCTTCCTCTTGAATCAAGCCGGACTGGACTACCCGCGCACAGATTCCGCTGTGTCCAGCAAGCGCTCTGGTCATACCCGGTTGTGTAATGGACTGAATATAGCTGCACGGTGGCCGGGGTCTGTCGAATTCCAAAATCGCCTGCCCAACCTGAAATCGCTTACCACTCAAGCTTTCCAGCTCAATACCCCGTGTGATCAGATTACGTCGGTGCTCGCCATTGTCCACCCGGACACCGGTGATCCGCTGGATGTCTTCCAGATCCTCAGCCGCAATCAACGTTACTTGACATTCATCAACGTCGGTCCAGTAGCCTGTTCGGCTGCAGTATCGATCACCCTCCAATCCACAGCCATCCAGAGCTTCGACCTGACTGACTTTCTGCATCTCTACGCCACCCTGAGGAGCAACATAGATTCTTTCAACTTTGCCCTGCATGGGAACAACCTTTCCGACTGAGGCGGTGCTGGCAATTGCGACTTCGTGAATTCGAATTTGGTGCTTGCGCGCTTCGCGCCTCTATTCCAGCTGCAAAAGATCTTCCATGGAGCCAGGTTTGGAGGGAGACCCCTCGGCCGGTTTATTCTGGGGAACAAATGCCTTGAGTGTCTGAGGCGCCCGCCAGAAATCTGCCATGGAAGCAGAATGGACACAGGAAATGGTGCAATTCGGGGCACAAGGTTTTTGGGTGAGATACTCGCGGCGAATATCTTCCCGTGTGTATTCCTTCAGGGCAATACCCGGGTATCCCCTTTGCTGTGAGCAATAGTGCACCAGACCATCCTCGCAGACGTATAAGTAACGGGCACCAGCGCGGCAGCGCCAGCCGTTGGAGTTTCCATTCACCAGATTGTCCTGAAAGTAACGATTCACCCGGGCATAGCTCTTCCTGCCCAGATCCCTCACCCGATAAAAAATCTTCTTATCTTTCTCACTCAGAGCCTTCAAGGCTCCACTGCCGTCGTGAATGAGGCCCACGGTACAAGTGAAGCCTAATTCCACGGCTCGACGCCCAATGGTCAATGCATCCTGGGGATTATTGACCTCCGATCCCAGAACAGAGTTGATGTTGACCTTGAAATCTGCCAACTCAGCCAAATAGCGAAGTTTCTTGTCCAGTACCTTCAAGCTCTTCATGGAAGTCTCATCCGGCTCAACGTTGTCGATGCTGATCTGTAAATGCTCCAGGCCCGCTTCGTTAAGAGACTGGATGCGCTTTCGAGACAACAAATAACCGTTGGTGATCACCCCTGCGAGCATCCCTCGCCGACGGATTTCAGCGATAATGCTCTCCAACTCGGGATGCATCAGAGGCTCACCCCCGCTAATGGTGAGGATGGACGTACCTAGTTCGGCCAATTGCCCGATCCGCCGAAACATGATTTCTGTATCGACGGGCTTCGAGATATCGTCATATTCATTGCAATAGGAACAGGATAAATTACAACGGCGCATGGGAATGATATGCACCAACATGGGGTGGTCTCGGGACATTAAGGCCTTGGCAACCATTTTCCACTCGCGAACCGTAGTGCGAAATCGCTTCCACCTACGCATCGGAGTACCTCAAGAGGGTTACTGGCCTTCGGGGGCTTTGATAAGTGAATGGTACAGACAGAAAGAACTCCTCCCCCTTTTGAACTTTCAGCAAATCATATCAAGTGGCCCTGTCAGAGTCAATGAGCGCGAGCCGCGCTCTTCCGCGCCTTCGCCATGTTATAATCCGACCCCGAAATGGCCGAGGAGATTGAGGATCCGGTAAAGCAGCCATCCCCTTCCAAAAGTGACCGCACGGTGACGGTAGGACTGATTCAGATGAGCTGCGGCGAAGATCCTGAAGAAAATTTCACCAGGAGCGCTCAAAACATCCACACCGCTGCCTCAAAAGGCGCCCAAATTATCTG
>JAPUKI010000057.1 GCA_027295745.1 Acidobacteriota bacterium | reverse complement strand
TTACCGCCGTCGTCCGTGTAGGGCGTTGGGATCATCAGAGGGGTCAGAATATCTTCGACCAACTTGATGTTGCGTGCCGATTTTCCTTCCAGGCTTCCCAGGCTGAACGGTGCGCCTGTCAGCTCCTGGGCCATGCTATCGGCAAGGGGAAGTGTGAAGACGCGCACGGTCACGTTCCCAGCACTCTGCGAGGGATTAAACAGATACACACGTGAGTCCAACGCCCCATCGTTGCCGTTTGTAAAGTTGGCCACCAAAACCGTTATTCCTCCAGTGTCATTTAAAAGGATGGAGACGTTGCTTGAATTGGCATTAGCCGTCGCCAGATCCTGGATTGAATCGCCATTGAAGTCTCCTACGGTAACTGAAAGAGGACCACCTCCAACCCCAAAGTTTTGAGCCGAGAGAAAGGTGCCATCTCCCCGGCCTAAAAGGATGGACACGTTGTCTGACGCCTGGTCAGCCGTCGCCAGATCCTGGATCGAATCGCCATTGAAGTCTCCCACGGTAACTGATCGAGGAGCACTTCCAACCCCAAAGTCTCTGTTGGCTGTGAAAGATACATTTCCTTGAGCAAACAGTTCGTGCACCTCAGTCGGACTGCACAGCAACGCCAACAACAAGAAGATAAGGCTCCCCATTTTTGATGTAGCCGCTGACTTGGCTTCTTGCAGAAAACGCTTCTTCGCCGTGAGGTCTTTCTTCAGGAAGTCGGGCAGCACCTTGATGGCCACTTCACGTCTCAGGTTGGTGTCTTCAGCACGGCACACCTCTCCCATGCCGCCCTGGAGGATCTCCTTTAAAACTCTATAGTTAAAGAGTGTCTTGCCAATCATGTCAGTTATTCGGCATTAGCCGTTTCAGTTCTTCAAACCAGTTGAGGGCGACGTTCAATGACGTCTGTGCTGATGTCAAGTTTTCATAGAGTTGAGGGCCAACCATGACGTTCCCCCGGTTTTCCC
This sequence comes from Acidobacteriota bacterium, assembly GCA_027295745.1. Classification (GTDB taxonomy): domain Bacteria; phylum Acidobacteriota; class UBA6911; order RPQK01; family JADFOI01; genus JADFOI01. Next base: position 4,151 of record JAPUKI010000057.1, on the reverse strand, counting down.
TCAGTTGTCAGGGTAAGTTTCTCAAATGCTACATCTTTACATCTATGATGTAAAGCGTAGCTCATGTTAAACCCTCAATTCTCGAGGTTTGATTTCAGGGGCGAAATACGCCCGTTGGAACCCTCCCCCTCATCTTGTAGTAACAGATTTTCCTAAAGGATAAGACCACAGCGGGAATCGGTGACACGCTCGTAATTGCCAAAAGGACCTCTGTAAATCAACAAGTTGAGAGGAGTCTTGAGTTCCGGGACAGGTCCACAATACAAAGCTAACTCCCTACGGATAAAAACGATTTTCTCGGGCTGGCACGAAATGAGTTTAGACAGGTGAATGAATGCCCAGTACGGCAATGGGGACAGAAGTCTTTATGTCCTTTCTCATAGAGAGCTAGGTAATGACGGCGGGGGACCATCTAGGGCAGTTCTGTGTATCGGGGGAAAATGGCTCCCCTTTCTTGCCACTTTTCAAACTCTTTCAATCCGTCTGAAACGTAGAACATCTGACGGTCCTATCGCCGCGAGCTGTCCCTAATCTCCACTCGTTGGTGCTGGGCTGTCGAAGTTGAATGTGTCCGAGACCACCTTCCATTGGCCGTCCTCCTGTTTCCTCCATACGGTGGTGTACTTGCCATTTCTGGTGACCGGATTACCTTCGGCATCATCAACTGTGAATTCGAAGGTTCCAATGGAGTAGCCCAGATCCCCACCCTTGGACACTCCGGCAAAATTAGGACTCCAGCTCAGCGAGAAGCCCGGCGGGGAGAACATCCCAGAAACGACTTCTTGAATATCCTCTCTACTGTGTGCTTCGGGTGCTTCCGCAGGAAGGAAGCGACCGCCATCGGCAAAACCCGAGACAAATGCCTCAACATCTGGAGGTGTTTCAGACCAGGCTCGGTCGGCCTCGAGGATGGAGAGGCGTTCCGCATCGAGATCGATCGGCCCACCGCTCTCAGGAGCACATCCAACAACCAAAACAGTCATCGTGAGTGCAAACAATTGAGATGTCTTCATCATTATGGTCCCCTTCCCTACTGGGAATAAAGTTAGATTAATCCTGGGTTCGTCACAGGACTAGATGGCTCCTATTCTACTACTCCACTGAGTTTAGAAAGTCAAGACGTGCAGAAGTGGCTCCCCAGGCAGGGCTCAAACCTACAACCCTCCAGTTAACAGATTGCCAGGAAGAACATCACTCAGTGTCTTTGTCTTCACCGCTCGTGCCACGCCCGTCATTGCCCAAGGGACCCCAGTACATAAACAAGTTGAGAGGAGTCTGGTACTGCCGGCACTGACCCCGGCAGCTCTCGCCCCGGAAGGCCCCAGGTCCTGCATCCTCGGCCTGCCCTTCCTAAACGTCATGCGGTGCCAGGCCTCTCTGAACTCCTTGATTTATGAGGCCCATTTTCGGGAACGACCTGGGTGTCACCGATTCCGATGTGATCCTTTCTTCGACTTAAGTGGTGCTAGTATGGTAACCAGCGTCCCGCGCTTGGGCGCCGATTTGATCTCGACAGTTCCGCCAAGTGCTTTTACCCGCTCCCGAATACTAAAGAGGCCAAATCCGCCCTCAATAGACGGAAGGGACACAACCTTGGAGGCGTCAAATCCTACACCGTCGTCTTCGACGCGAATTCCTATCCGTGAGTCCTCTCCCCAGAGAATGATCTTCACAAGGCTTGCCTGCCCATGATGAACGGCATTGCTCAGCAACTCGCGGACTGACTGGAAGAGAACCATGGAAGTATCCTCATCGAGGGATTTAGGCTTCTGGTCCTTTTGAAGTTGGCACACGATCTCATACTTAAGTTCAGTTTGTTCGGCAAGCCACTCCATCGCCGCTTCAAACCCTAACTTATTGAGAAAGGTTGGACTGAGTTGGTAAACCAAAGACCGCAGTTCCTCAATCTCATCCCCAATGCGGTCGCTGACTTGTTTGATGAGCGCGGAATCTTCACTGGAGGACAGTTGCTTTGCAAGTATTTCAAGCTCTATCTTAGAAAGAGCCCATGTTTGGGCAATCCCATCATGCAACTCCGCAGCTATTCGCTGCTGTTCACGTTGCTCAATCATTGATAATTGGGACGTCATGGCTCTCAGTTTTCTCTGATGGTCGAGAAGTTGCTCCTTGTTTCGCTTGTGCTCCAAAATTTCCTCTTCCAGCTTTTTGTTGGTCACTTGGAGTTGGGCGGTGCGTTCCATCACTCGCTGCTCAAGCTGCTCATTCAATCTCTGGATTTCTTTTTCCGTCTGCTTACGCTCGGTGACGTCATGGATGGCTAGAACCACAGTTTTGAATTGCTCGCTAAGTTGAACACCTGCTGCCGTTATCTCCAAAATTGATCTACTAGCGCCCCTGGATGACTCGTAAGTTCCATGGGCTTTGTCAGGACCTTTCAGCGCTCTAACCAGCGGGTGCTGCTCAGGAAGAAGGCCCTGACCTTCGTGCTCTATAGGGAGTAAGTCAAACAGTCTGGCTCCCAGGATTTCAAGATGTGTCCGCCCCACTAAAAGATCAAACGAGGTACTACACCATTGAATACTTCCACTCTCGTCGGTCCACACTATGGCTTCATCGATAGCCCCAAGCGCTACCTCCATCTTGCCTAACGTTGCGCGAAGTTGGTTGATAAGGTTGGTGGATTCCGCTGTCATGAGTCGCCCCTAAGCGGACGGATCATAGCCCCAAAAACCCACTGATCTTCATGGTGCTCGGCGATAATGTAGTGCTCGGCATCAAACTCTTTACCATCTTTGGAAACGGCTTTGAGATTGAGAGACTGACCGAGCAACGTAGGTGTTCCAGTTAGGAGAAAGCGGGAAAAGCCGAGATTGTGTGCATCATGTAGGCCCCTTGGAATAATCGTGGTCAACGTTTTGCCGAGGATCTCGTCAGAGTTCCACCCAAAGACTACCTGGAAGGGTTCGTTGACGTAGGTAATGAAGCCTTCGCGATCTGCGATCACAACCGGCAAGTCGGTCTCACGCTTCATCTCATCGATTGTTTTCACGGGTTCTTTCCCGGAGATCATTTGTATTTCCTCTGATGGTCGAGAAGTTGTTCCTGGTTCATGAAGTCCCTCAAGTTTGCCTTTTGCAAATGCTACGCCGAAGGTAGTTAGAAGGCAAGAAGTCCCCACGGCCACGAATCTTACTCCGTGGAGTACGGGATGGGGTGCGGCGGAGAATCAGCGCCACGCACGTCATTGGCAAAAGATCCACTGAAAATCAACAACTTGAAACGAGTCTGGTACCGATGGCGCTGACCCTGGCAGGTCTCAACCCCGTAAAGTCCCACATCCTGTATCCTCGGCTTGCCCTTCCTAAACATCATTCGGTGCCAGACCTTTCTTAACTCCTTGATTAATGGAGCGAATTTTCGGAACTAGGTAGGTGTCACCGATTCTGCCAATTCTGATGCGCCTTATGCGAACAACTGGGATATGATGCTGATTAGCATAAACATTGTTGGGCGGATACTCGCAAACTTGGGTATTTATGAACTCGAAAGGCGTAAATGACCTATGATTTGCGTTACCGGGGCCAGTGGGACGGTCAGCGGCGGAGTTATCCGACAGCTTGATTCGTCAAAGACACCCTTTCGCGGCGCCTACTTCTCGAACAAGAAGGCGGAGGGGATGCCGGAGGCGATCTCCGACCGAATGCTGGACCTGGAGCATTACTTTCGCGAGGGTCGGAGAAATCGCATCACTGATGATATCAAGCAAGTGACTGAACGAGCACCGAGACGACTTGCAGAGTACGTTCGGGAGACCGCCGCTACGGGGGTCTGGGATATGGAACGGGAAGAGGTCACGAGGTGAGCGACGGATTGCTTCGCGTACTGACCCTCATCTCGGCGCTCGGCTGCGGGCTGGTGGGAGGTATCTTTTTCGCTTTTTCTGCTTTCGTCATGAAGGCCCTCAACCGTCTCCCACCAGCGCAGGGGATAGCCGCCATGCAATCCATCAACGTTACGGTAATCAATCCGCTGTTCATGACGGCGTTTTTCGGAACGGCTGCGGCTTGCGCCATCCTGACCCTATCCTCGTTGCTAAGTTGGCACAGACCCGGCGGCACCTTCCTGCTCGTCGGCAGCCTGCTCTATCTTTTCGGCACGATTCTGGTGACGATCGTATTTAACGTGCCACG
>JAPUKI010000056.1 GCA_027295745.1 Acidobacteriota bacterium | reverse complement strand
CATCCATCTCTGGAGCCGTCATGGATGAAACCGGCGGTGTGATCCCCGGCGAGACGGTCATCGTGACCAACCTGGGTCAGGGCACATCACGGACTCTGGTCAGTGACGATGAAGGTCGCTACCGCGCGCCGGAACTGCTGGTGGGCACCTACGAGGTCAAAGGAGAGCTGGTCGGGTTTCAAACCTTCATCCGCTCCGGCATCGAACTCACCGTAGCGAGAAACGCGGTGGTGGATTTGACCATGAGTGTGGGATCGATCTCCGAGCAGGTGATCGTTACCGGTGAAGCCTCGCTGGTGGACACCACCAAGGCCACCCTGGGGGAACTGATTTCCGTGCAGCAGGTCGAGAATTTGCCTCTGAACGGCCGCAACATCGTCCAGCTCATGGTGCTGGAAGCGGGAGTCGTTGACTATCGGAGGGCAAGCGCACGTAACGCCAATATTCAGGGTGGCTATGGAATCGATATGTCCATAGCGGGCGCCCGGCCGCGAGCCAACACCTATCTTCTGGATGGGGCTGACCTGGTGGATCATCGCGGCAAACTGCCGGGCAGCGTGGCCGGAGTGGAGATGGGCGTGGAGTCGGTGCAGGAACTCAAGGTCATGACCACCAACTTCAGTGCCGAATATGGGCGCGCAGGCGGAGGAGTGATTAGCGCCGTCACCAAATCGGGCACCAACCAGTTTCACGGCAGCCTCTATGCCTATCATCGCAACGACGCCCTGGATGCCACCAACTTTTTTAGCAATTCCAGGGGTTTGGAGAAGGATCCCTTCAAGCGCAACCAATTCGGAGGCTCCATTGGGGGGCCCATCGTCAAAGATCGGACTTTCTTCTTCGCCAACTATGAAGGATTGCGTGACCGCTTAGGTTTGACATTGATTGACGATGTCCCCACCGATGAGGCCAAGCAAGGAATTTATCCACTGTCCGAGTGTCCCTCCGGTGCTCCGCCAGGACCAAACCCGGGTACCTGCCAGATTCCAGTGGATCCGAGTGCCGTACCCTACCTGTTTTTGTTTCGTTCACCCAACTCACCCGGCAGAGAAGATTTTGGGGGCGGCACAGGCGAGTACGTCGAACCCTGGAGCTCCCCCACTGATGAGGACTACTTCGTCACCAAGATCGACCACAACTTTAACGAGAACCATTCGCTTTTCGGTCGCTGGACCATCGACGATGCCGGCTCATTCAAGAATTTTAATTCTAATTTCCTGACCAATAATACGAGCCAAGTGATCTATATAACACTTGAAGAGAAATCGATTTTCTCACCCAACCTGCTCAACTCGATCCGCTACTCTTTAGTGCGCAGAAAAGAAACGGACACGGAGGAGGCGCTTGTCGACATTGATCCTTCTCTCTGGCACATTCCCGAAAGCATGAAGATGGGAGCCTTTAGGATAAGTGGTATTTTGAGAGTGTCGGGCTTTGACGATCGTCCTCGGAAATTTGTTCAAAACCTCTTTCACTTCAACGACACCGTGAGCTACAACACCGGTAGACATGCACTGAAGTTTGGGTTTGACCACAAACGCTACCAGTACAACGCTCTGTCTTCTTCCCGTTGGGGGGGACGCTGGGTATGGAATGACTTTCAAGATTTCCTGACAGCGTCCGCGGACTCTATCACTACAGCGCTCCCCGACGCGGATTTCGGGCGTGGATTGCGGGAGTCGATCATCTCACTTTTCGCGCAGGATGATCTCCAACTGCTTCCCAACTTGACCGTGAATGTGGGTCTGCGCTACGAGTTCATCACCGTTCCCCAAGAGGTCAACGGAAAGCTTTTCAACATGAGGGAACTGGACGATACCGAGTTGATCCCCGTAGGAACCTCTGACTCACCCTGGTTTCGCAATCCTTCTTTAACGAACTTTGCTCCCCGCATCGGCTTTTCCTGGGATCCCTTTAGCGACGGGAAGATGGCCGTCCGTGCTTCGTTTGGACTCTTCCACGACCAGATTGCCCTCTACTGGTTTCAGCAACCCGCTTTCCGGATGCCACCATCCGGGATTGTGGTTGTTGACGATCCTCCCTATCCCAATCCCTTTGCCGGCGGAGTTCCTGACGAGCCGGCCAACGAGGACCTCACCGTTTTCATCTTTCCTGACAGCGGCATGAACAACCCCTACCTGATGAAGTGGAACTTGAACATCCAAAGGGAAATTGTCCCGGGCACCGTGGCCACGATTGGTTATATTGGCTCCCGAGGCGTCAGACTCCCTCGGCTGGATCAGTACAATCTCTGTCGTCCCGAGTATTCGCCCAGTGGGCAGGCTTTTTTCCGAGAGAGTTGCCAAAAAAGAAGCTCCGCCTTTAACCGGATCGAGTCGCGTACCTCCACCGTCAACTCCTTTTATCACGGATTGGTGTTAAAGCTGAATCGGCGCTTCAGTCAGGGGTTTGCCGTGCAAGGTTCCTACACTTTTTCCAGAAACATCGATGATCAGGGCAACAACGCCAATGGAGTGATTGCCAATACCTGGAATGGAACCATCGATTTTCCGCAAATCGTGCGCGGGCTTACGGAGTTCGACGTTCGGCACAATTTCTCGCTCAACGGCTCCTGGGCGCTGCCGGGACCCACGGCGGGTGGCTGGCTGCAGGCCCTGGCTGGAGGTTGGCAGGTGAATGGGATTTTGACCCTTGCCACCGGATCTCCCCTGACCCTCGAAATGAACAGAGCTAATTGCGGGGACGGATGTGACACGGGAAGTTATCTTCCGGATTTGGTTCCAGGGGCTGACAACAACCCGGTCTTGGCAGATGGGCGAGATCCCGACCTCTACTTCGATCCTGCGTCCTTCGCAGTGCCTCCGACCATTGATGATCCCTCGGTCCTACCCGGCTGCAGTCCAACTGATACATGCTGGAGCTATGGAGATCTTGGTAGAAGTACGGTCATCAATCCCGGGATCGCCACCCTTGATTTGTCTGTGAACAAGCAATGGGCCATACCCCAGTTTGGTGAGGCAGGGAATCTCGAGTTTCGAGCCGAGTTTTTCAATATGCTCAATCGGGCCAATTTCGGCATACCCGAAGAAACGATTTTTAGGAGTCGCGGCAGACCCGATTCCCGTGGAGGAGTAATCACCCAGACGAATACCACTGCGCGCCAGATTCAAGTGGCACTGAGAATCGGCTTCTAGGTCTTTCCTACTTTGCTCGATACGCTGGGGGTCTTGGGTGAACTGCTCTGGCAGCACCTTGATGGCAACTTCACGGCTTAGGTTGGTGTCCTCAGCACGGTACACTTCTCCCATGCCCCCTTGGCCAATTTTCTCTAGGACTTTGTAGTGTGAGAGGGTTGTGCCAATCATGTTAGTTGTTGGTGGGGACGAGTCGCTTGAGTTCCTCGAACCAGTTGAGGATTACCCGCAGTTCGTGCGGAGCGTTGGCGTCGGGCAAAATCATGAGTAAGCTTTCTCCGTCCGGCGAGATATCGTAATTCGTCAAGATGTCCGCCTCGTACTCTCTTTCGAAAAGCATGCGCGGCGCACCCGGCTCTCCCGATGAAGTGTCGAACTCGACGACCCACATCAGGTCACCCTGGCGATAGAACAATTCTCTCCCATCCCGGGACCAGACCGGCTCAGCTCCACCATTAGTGGAAATAGTCCGCCGCCCCTTGAGGGAATATGCCACTTGCGGTTCCGATGAGAAAAGCTCTTCGACTAATCTTTCGACGCATGGCAAATCGTGGAATCCACTAGAAGATTCACTCTATTGTGGTCTTCTCTCAATGATCCCTTTTTTGATCACATACTCGATGTCCTGAGTGGCAGCGATGTCCTGCAAGGGATTGGCCGTCACAATAAGAAGATCGGCCTGTTTACCCACCTGGACCGTCCCAATCAAATCTTGCTTCCGCATTAACTCTGCAGGATAGCGGGTTGCACCCAAAAGAGCGGCGTAAGGCGTAACACCTGCGTCAACCAACAGCTGCACTTCGCGGTGTGTCCACAGACCAGGCATTGAAGTTTCGAGGGCATCGGAGGCAGCTAACAGTAATCCGCCCTTGCTACTGAATTGTTTCAGGAGAACTTTGACGTTCTCATATGCCTTTTCGTGCATTCTCCTTTCTTCCGGTGGCATCGTCTCCGCTCTCAAATGGGAATCCGGAAGGCGGGAACGGTACTCCTCTGGAATAGCCTGAAACAACTCCTGGCTGAGCAACTCCTTGTCCTCTCTTGAGTATTGGAACCGCCTCTCGCTGAAGAAACGAAACCGCCCCATAAGAGTGGGATTCAAATAAACTTGATTTTCGAGCATGAGATCAATCATTTCCGGGACTCTGTTCATATCGATCAAGTGCTCCGAGCTTCGACCCAACTGGTAGGCGAGTTCCGGATCAGTTGCCAGCGCTCTTGCGATCGGGTAGGTGTGCTCGATAAACCGCATGCCCACATTGATCGACTCTATTGCGTCTCTCGAATGCCCCACCACGGGTAGTCCTCGCTTACTGGCTTCTTCTATGATTCGTTTACGAAAATCCACTGGTAGGTCTTCTTCGGCCTTGATTGCGTCTACGCCCAGCCGAGCTAGAAAGTCAATTTTCGTTGAGATTTCATCGAGACTTTGCAGTCGATAAATGTGGTTGTCTGTCTTTCCATCGGGACCATCTAACTTCATTCCCGTAATATATAAAGTCGGCCCCTTCCTGGAGCCGTCATCAAGAGCCCTTTGGTGCCTCAGGATCCACTCATTTGGATCCTCCTCACAATCTGGCCCGCAGGGCCCTGTATCCATAAGGGAGGTCACCCCGTAGTGAAGAAAAATCTCTGGAAACCAGGATCGAAAATGGACATGGGCATCGATGAGGCCGGGGAGGATATACGAGGAACCCGCTTCAATAACCAGAGGAGCCTCAGGAAGGCTCTCACTAGAATCGGCTGGAACGATTTTCTGAATTTTTTCGCCACTGATTACCAAGCCCTTTATAGGCTTGAGTTGTGGCTGATCCGAAACCATGTCGAGCAGGAAACCGTTTCGAATCACCAGATCTGCTGAGCTAACGGAAGATTCAGTTCCAAGTCTGGAACATCTCCCGAAGATCAGCAGAGAAAAAACCAGGACTAGGGCTTTCCGGTTGGAGTTGCTTGGCTTCTTCATGCTAGACACCCCCCTTTTAGGCGAACGAGACTCAGACGATGTGACTCCGGTCTCTCCCCTTTACTTCCCTTCGAACACCCTGATATTGAGTTCGCCCTTTGCCCAAGAGCATACGCCAGCCGCCCCGTACCCCTCAAGGGTAAAGTCCTCCTGAAAGACTCCCCCTCCACCTGTCACTTGATGGGAATGGCCATCGGCCGCATCGGGGCGCCACTGGCTCCCCGGTATTTGAGTGACGCTCCGATGAAGGCGAACTCGTAGACCTTATCCCGAGCCAGCTCCTCTAACTGAACCAACTCGAGGAACATCACTCCCCGCTCAGCCAGCAAGTAGGTGTGCACCGGGAGCCAATTGTCCGGTGTCTCGGAAGGACGTCTCTCGAAGCTGTGGCTGTCCGCCCCCAACATCATTGCTCCCTTCTGCTCAACCAGCCACCTGGCGGCCCCCAGAACCAGACCGGGAGAGTTGGCCATATATTTCGGAGCCTGGTTGAAAAACTTCATGAGACCCGTGCGGATCAGGACCACGTCCCCCGAACGCAACTCCGTGCCCTGCTTGGCCAGGGACTCCCGCAAATCCTTGGCGGTGATCCTGTAGTTGCCCGATACACCACTCCCATGCCTCCTTCGCCAATCTTCTCCAGGACCTTGTAATGACTGATCGTCGTGCCGACCATAAAACTCCCCCTCACGCAATGCAGTTGGGGGCAATGTTACGACGTGAAGGGGCTGAAGGCAATCAATATGAGCAGCAGGTCTTCCCTCTACTGTGGGGTTCTCAAGGGGGACTGGTGCGTGTGAACCTCTTTCCATTGACCTCCCTGCTTGATCAACACGGCTGTACGCCGGTCGTTGTGAGGGACAACAGTGCCATCCGGAAAGGTGCCTCGACCGGTGAGATAGCCTGTAACAATAGCGGTATCACCACCGTAGACCGTCACTTCCATATGCCGGAGCTGATAATTGCGCTTGCGCCCAGCATTCACTTGGTTCCGGTGAAACCTCTTTCGTTCTTCAAGAGAAGCAGTGGGTATGCCCAGGAGTTGACCCCCACGGCCAAACGAACTCCGCTCTGCGATGCGGAACTGGAATACGCCTTCCGTATCTCCGGAGTTGATTGCAACGAAATAGCGTTGCACCGCCGCTTTCACATCATCCACATCGTCCGCCATGGCGACGGCTGTCGCGAACATGCCGATCATAAATAATGTTGTTAATACTTTCATCGTAGACCTCCCCTTGTTGGTTTGTTTGTCTTGTTGCTGTGTAGTCCCCCTCACTGTGCACTGCAGTTGTGCTCAATGTTACGCGCGGGGGGTGCTAAGGCAATGGGAAAGCTCTTTGAGGGAGATTAGGCTACCTGAGCGGGGCCGAGTCTAGGCTATATTGATATTCAAGATGAAAGGGAATCCGTTTGGCCAGTATCAGCCTGTCCCGGCCATATGTTTAAAAAAAAGTTTCGGGGTGCGCTTGCGGGTCCAAGGTCCGTATCAAGCCGATGGTTATCGAGTTTCTACCCATACAGTCTGTGAAAGACAGCTGTACTCATAAACACAATAGCCCATAACACAAAGTTGAGATGTGCGAGAAGAAAAAGCTTAAAACGAATACTCAGTTCCTCATCCTTATTGCGTAGATGCCGATAATACCTATAGACGTTCAGGGTTCCTCCGAACATTACCATTTGGAAGTCAGATCGAGCCTTGATTTCTCTTCCGACAAGAATCGCTGATATTCCGAAAAAAGCTATCGTAAATGCCGTATATACACTAACGATGAAGTCCCAGGTGAGCACAATCTATTTCTTATACCTCGCTAACATATGGTTATACTGACCAGCATAACATCCTAATTGTCCGCGTAAGACGCAAGCTGAAATAGGAAACTAACGGAGATCAGGCTACCTGCTCATATAGAAACCTTATAGCGGGATGAAACGATTCTGCCTGCCACTCACGGCATCAAATTCATCCGCATCAGATAAGGATGAGAAGACCAAACTCACTCTGGCAGCCGCTAGTCTAGGCTATATTGAAATTCAAGATGAAAGGGGACGATTATACCCACCACTCAGGGCTCAAACTTCATCCGCCGCAGTAGGTCTTGGAAGCGAGGGGCGTCGCGGAGGGGGTCGAAATATGGAGCTACACTTAGTTTGTAGGCACCAAGCGTTTGAGTTCTTCAAACCAGTTGAGGGCAATCTAAAACATTCCAGGCCGTGGGGTAGGTTACTCTTGTTATGACAACTCCGGCGAGTGTACCATGAACATGAATTGCTGTTTAAACATGCCGCGTACGGCTACTTGACAGAGAGACCCCTGGGAACATGAACGGAAGAATCGAGTGAACCGCACCAACCCTCCGACCGCAGTCCTCTTGTTTGCCCTCGGCCTATCCGCGTGCAGCGGATCGCCTTTTCGCAATGTCAACTACGTTGACGGATATCCAACTCTGGCGGGGAACGGGTTGGTCAATGTCGTGGTTGAAATTCCCGCTGGCACCAATGAAAAGTGGGAAGTCGACAAGACAACCGGGGCGCTGCACTGGGAGCATGAGGACGGAAAACCCAGGGTCATCCAATATTTGGCATACCCAGCAAACTACGGATTTATCCCACGGACGAGTCTTCCGCGGGGACGCGGAGGGGACGGCGACCCGTTGGACGTCTTGTTGTTGGGTTCCCAGATTGAGCGGGGTACGTTGGTACGGGCGCGTCCGATAGGTGTGCTACGACTCACCGACGACGGTGATCGTGACGACAAGATCTTGGCCGTACGAACATCTGCTCTTTTCTCGGACGTAGTCGACCTTGAAACTTTCGAGTCGCGGTATCCGCGTGCGGGGCTCATCATCGAAACATGGTTCACCAACTACAAGGGACCTGGTCGTGTAACGTCCGCTGGCTTTGGTGATGCTGCCGCTGCTATGGACGTGGTCTTAGAGGCGAGTCAGTACTACGAGGAAAATGCTCGACTTATAGAGTAGCCCATGCCGCCCTGGCTTATCTTTCCAATGACTTTGTAATGGCTGCTGGTGGTACCGATCATGGTTCCCCCACAGTGTGAATTTCTTTTAGATGTGAAACCCTAAGGGGCAGGAAGGCAATGCAAAAATATCGTTACCTGAGCGGGACCATATAGAAACCTCAGTGCGGGATGGAAAACGTTTGGCCAGCCAGGTTTCACAGCTATCAGATTCACAGCGGACAGGAGATCTAGCGCGTGTGTGGACTAGCCGGTTGGTCACTCACTGACCAACCCCTGGGAGAAGATCGATGCTAAAGGCTTGGTCGATGTCGACGTCTTCTTTTAGGAATCCGCTGGTTCGAAGAAGCTGATGCAGATTTTCCCATGCCTCCCGTTCCATCCATCCGATCGGTTTCTGATCAGGCATCACCAGGTCAGCACTAGCATCTAGCATCTTTCGCTCATGGTCTTCACGCAGTTGATCACTGTAGGTTAAAGTGAATTCCACAGCACTGTTTCGGTCCGAAAAAGCCCCTTCCCAGCCTTTGACAGTTGCATCGACCACATCCCTAACAATCTGCGGATTACTTCGAATCATTTCTTCTGTTGTAAACAGTACGTCTGAGTAGACGTGAATTCCGTAATCTTCAGGCCATATCAGAGTAACTTGGTGACCTTGATCTTCCAGAGTGATAGGTTCGTTGATTGAGTAGCCTGGCCAGACGTCAATCTGACCAGTCAGTAGAAGAGTAATGTCTAACTCCACTGGGATCTCGTTGACATCCGCACTCGTCAGGCCAGCCTTCCGTAACATCGCGCGGTAGACTAGTTCCTCACTTCCTCCAAGCAGGACACCCACTCGTTTCCCTCTGAGATCTTCGACTGAGTTGATGCCCGAGCCAGAGAGCGCGAATAGAACAAATGGGCTCTTTCGGTAGATACAAGCAACGGCTACGATCGGAATCCCGTTTCCTCTCGCGATCAGAATCTGGTCGGCTCCTGCAACTCCAAAGTGGTCTGATCCCGAAGCAACCCTCTTAATCGCTGGATAATCGACGCCACCGGGGCGAAGGCTAACCGTTACGCCCTTGGCTGCATATAGGCCTGTCTCCTGTGCGTAGTAAAACCCCGCAAACTGGGCCTGATGAATCCACTTGAGGCGGATGCTTAACTCATCGGGTTGTTGCCTACTGCAGGCCAGGGAACCCGCTAAGAAAACAAAGACTGTCAGAATGACTCTAAGGAGCCTGCTTCGAATCATTTCTTCTCCTCGCCGGTTGCTGTGCACCGACTTTTCCGTAACGGTCGCGTTTTCAACCTCTACTCTGGTAATCAAGGTACTAGGCACGGGTAAAGATAAGCAGATGTCAGTCCAATTGCAGTAGATTCTATTCCATTTGACGCACATCCACAATTTCTATCTTGTCTTTCTCCAAGGGTCTTTTTCTCTTCATGCGAAACTTTTTGTTCCTGGCTCAGAGGAGGAAAGAAATCTCGCAGGACTGCGGAGACTCGCCGTTGGATCAGGCTACCTGAGAGGAGTCATATAGAAACCTCAATGCTGGATGGAAGACGTTTGGCCAGTATCAGTCTGTCCCAGCAGCCCCCATATATTTAAAGAATAAGTTTCGGGACGATTCTCCCCTCCATACTGAAGACCGAGACTTGATTTAGGGTCTTTGGGTGAGGAACCCAACGAACCTCCTCACCGTAGCCATCCCGGTGGGGTGAGAAAGAGGTAAGAGAGGTTATTCCCCGTCCTGATCCGAGAGGATGGCGATCAGGGAAAGGGGGTCAATGCGGGTTCCGTTGAGACGCACCGTCCAATGCAGGTGGGGGCCCGTGACCCGACCCGTGGCTCCCACGTAGCCAATCACTTCTCCGGGGGA
>JAPUKI010000055.1 GCA_027295745.1 Acidobacteriota bacterium | reverse complement strand
TTAGATTTGGGCTTTGACACCAACACTCCGGGCCATGAGGTCCTTATGGCGCTGACCCTGGATGTCGCGGAGGGAGTTGAAGTGCAAACGGCCATCAGCGAGGTCACCTTCCCCAATGGGCTGCTCTCCTTTGAAGAGGTCCTGAGAGGGCTGTCGGCTCAGGCAGCGAATGCCCAGGTCAGCGCTGTTGTGCAAGTGGATGATCAGAATCCGGAGAACTCTATTGTCACCGTGACCGTGTCCACCGAAGAGGGTCGGTTTATTCCCAGCGGTGTCATAGCCGATCTCGCTTTCATCATTTCCTTAGAAGCTCCCCTCGAACAGACGATCAACTTGAAAAATGTCGTCAGGGCCTTGACCACAGATGATCCACCTGCCCCGGTCGATCCCATCATAGGGATGGAAGGCGAGGTCCAGGTGACTGAGTTCCCTCCCGTCTTCATTTGCTTCTTCTTCATGCACTGAGTGCACTCAGGTGAAGGAAAGCCTCGACTGGTTCAAATCCTTACCAGTAGAGGCTTTCCCTTTTTCCAATGGGTTGCGCCCGCTACTCAGCTTTGATTGTCAGACACCGGACGTATTCTGCTTTCAGCCATGGAGATTACCACAATCATACTGCTGGCATTGGGGATTATCGCTGCTCTCACGATCTTCTTTCTGGTCCTGAAGAACAAACTCCGCGAGCTTTTCAAGTTTCTAGCCAACGAAGCTCTGGTCCGGAATAACCAGAATTTTGTGGAGATGGCCAAGGCAACGTTGGAGAAGTTTCAGGTCCAAGCTCAAGGCGACCTGGCCCTGAAGCAGCAGGCCATACAGGAGCTGGTGAACCCCCTAAAGCAGGCCCTCGAAAAACAGCAAAGCCAAGTCGTGGAGCTGGAGAAAAAGCGCGAACAGGCCTATGGGGGACTACGCCAATACCTGGAAGACGTCGTGCAAACCCAGAGCCAGCTGCGAAAGGAAACCGGCAATCTGGCCAAGGCCTTACACGCTTCCCACGTGCGAGGGAAGTGGGGTGAAATGAGCCTGAAACGGGTTGTCGAAATGGCCGGTCTCCTCGAGCACTGCGATTTTAAGACTCAGCAATCGATAGCAGGGGAGGAGTCTCGTCTGAGACCGGACCTGATTGTCTATCTGCCCAGCCAGCGCAAGATCGTGATTGATGCCAAGACTCCCCTGGATTCCTATCTGCAGGCGATCGAGACGGATGAGGAGGAAAAGCGAAACCAGCTCATGGCCGATCATTCCCGCCAACTGGAGCGACACATTTCTTTACTGGGAAGCAAAGCCTATTGGGATCAATTGGACGGAAGTCCCGAGTTCGTGGTGCTCTATATTCCCTTGGAGAGTCTCTTTAGTGCAGCTCTTCACCATAATCCGGACCTTCTGGAAAAGAGCATCCAAAAAAGGGTCATCCTGGCGACTCCCACCACCTTGATGGCTCTGCTCAAAGCGGTCGAGTACGGGTGGAAGCAGGAAAAACTGGCTCACAATGCTGAAGAGATCTCGGAGATGGGCAAGGAACTCTATGACCGGCTGTTCAAGCTTGCCGATCACTTTTCCAGGCTCGGAGCCAGTCTGGATCGAGCGGTTCAGGCCTATAACGAAACCGCCGGGTCGTTTGAGCAGCGCGTCTTCGTGCAGGCCCGGCGCTTTAAAGAGTTGGGCGTCCCTGCCAAAGAGGACATTTCCGAGATCACCTGGATCGATCGAACTCCCCGCAAATTTCAGCGGAGTGAGCTCCTGGAGAAGGTGGAGCTGGAGAAGGTCAGCTCAGAGCGTTCCAGGTTTCAGGTTCCAAGTTCCAAGTGAACTGTAACTCCCTTCTTCCGCCGCTTGCCCGTGGGCTAAAGCCTGCGGGCCTGAAACCTGACCGCTACTAACCGACTTCCCCTCTCTTTCTCTCTACGCGCGAAGCGCGTTTACGCCCGCGGGTGGTACCGATCGTAGATCCGTTTGAGCCACTCACGGTTTACGTGGGTATAGATTTGGGTGGTGGAGATGTCAGCATGACCCAGCATCATCTGAACGGCTCGCAGATCAGCACCATGTTCCAACAAGTGGGTGGCAAAGCTATGCCTCAGCACGTGGGGGCTGATTTTCTTCTGGATGCCAATTTTCCTTCCGTACTTCCTGACCAACATCCAGAAGTATTGACGCGTCATCGATCGCCCCTGCTGCGTCACGAACAGATACGGGCAGGCCTGACGCTTGCGCAAGAAATGCTGCCTGGCATCCCTCAAGTATCGTTGCACCCATCTCAAGGCCGAATCACCCAACGGAACAATGCGTTCCTTGGACCCTTTACCGAGTGTCCTCAGGCAGCCAACTTCGAAGTTGATCTCCTCCAACCGCATTCCGATCAGTTCGCTCACTCGTAAACCGGTCGCGTAAAGCACTTCCAACATGGCCCGGTCACGCAGGCCGTAGGCTGTCGTCACATCGGGCTGCTCGAGAAGTTGCTCGACTTCTTCCTCACTGAGATATGTGGGCAGGGTACGCCAGGTCTTGGGAGATTCCAGTGTCTCGGCCGGATCTTCCTGAAGATAGCCATCCAGGAGAAGAAAGCGGAAAAAAGAACGCAGGCTGGCTATCTTCCGCATCACAGAGCGCGCGGACACTTTTCCGTAAAGACGCTGGATGTACTCGGCTAGTCCTTGCTTACCGACATCTTCCAGCGTCCAGTTCCGGGAGCTCACAAAGGAGAGAAAGTCGCGAAGATCCCTTCGGTAAGCCTCCACTGTGTTGGAGGCCAGTCCTCTTTCCACCTGGAGATGATTCAGATAACTCCGAAAGGCTCGTTCCTGCATTAGTCCAATATCTAGGGCTTCAGGCGACGAAAAAGATGACGAGTTTCCTCAATGCGCAAGAGTTGACAGACTCCAAAATAAACTGCCATTCCCACCAGGATACAGATCGTCAAGGACAGTAAATCCTGGCTGAAACTCATCTCTCCCCAGCGCTCCTGAAGGAACCGGTTGAGAAGGTAAACAATCACTCCCATCACGCCTGCAGCAGCCACGGTTTTCAAGAAAGTGGGGAATACACGGTAGGCTTGAAGGGATCCCAGCCTTCGCTGGAAGCTCTTGGCCAACAAGACACTGCTCAAAGTAACGGACAAGGCCGTTCCAAAAGCCAATCCCACGTAGCGGTACTCCTGGGGAAGAATGAGAAAGACCAAAATAAGATTGATGGACAGGTTGCTGGCCACGGCCATGAGACTGATCCGAACGGGGGTACGGGTATCGTCTAAGGCATAGAAGGTCGGAACATAGACCTTGATGCAGCTGTAAGCGAACAGCCCCAACGAGTAGAAAATCACGGCATAGGCCGTATAGAGCGTGTCAGCTGGCCTAAACCCTCCTCTCTCGAAAAGCACACGGACAATCGGGACTGCCAGGACCATCAAACCGACCGAGGAGGGGATGGCCAGAATTGAAATGAGCTTAATCGAATTGGCCACCGTCTCTTTCAAGTCTTCCCACTTCCCCTGAGTGGCAGAGAGTGAGACTTCGCGGAGATTGACCACACCCACCGCGACTCCGAACAGACCGATGGGCAAATAGATGATCCGAAAAGCATAGCTCAACCAGGAAACCGGACCATTTTCCTGGAGAAAGGAAGCAATCTGGGTATTGACTAAAACGTTGATCTGAACCGCACTCACCCCCACAAAGGCAGGAGCGATCAGCCGAGCGATCTTCCGAATGCCCTCATGGGCCAGGTCAACGCGAAAGTGGAAGCGATACCCGTGTTTGCGCATGAGGGGCAGCTGTATGCCGTATTGAAGAAAACCGCCCAAGAGCGCCCCCACGCCCATGGCATGAATCGGCAAGATGCCCCACTGCTCAAACTGGGGCGCCAGAAAGATTCCTGCCAGAATCACAGCCACGTTGAAAAACGCAGGAGCTAATGCCGGGATAAAGAAGTGGTTGAGAGTGTTGAGGATGGCCATGCCCACCGAAGCCATAGCAACGAACATCAAGAAGGGGGACAGAATCTTCAGAAGATCGGCAGTAATCTCTATCTTTCCCGGAACATCAGCAAAGCCGGCAGCCAGCAGGTACACAAATGGCTTGGAAAAAAACGATAGAGCAAGCGTGACACCTCCCAAGAGGACCAGAAGTCCGCTCAAGACCAGGTTGGCTAGCACCCAGGTTTCCGTTCGGCCCTTCTTGTGCAGAAACTCGGTAAAGGTGGGAACAACGGCAGCGCTGAGAGCTCCTTCGGCAAAGAGATCCCTCAAAAGATTGGGGATGCGGAACGCCACCAGCCAGGCATCGTTGTAGAGTCCGGCCCCGAAGAGCTTCGCAAAGACCTGATCACGCACCAACCCCAGGATCCGGCTGAGGAAAACCGCTAAGCTAACCTTCCCAGCAGCGCGAGCAGATCGAGCAGCTTGAGCCATGTTTTTGTGGAGGAAATCGCAATTCTGTTCCGAGCATTTCCCAACCCCTCCCGTGTCACGTTATCATTCTGACCTGAAGTATTTCCGACAGGAGTCAAAAGAGGCATGAAATTAGGAGAAATGGCCAAGACACTGGGCTGTAAGCTGCGAGGATCCGAAGAGGTTGAGATCAAC
>JAPUKI010000054.1 GCA_027295745.1 Acidobacteriota bacterium | reverse complement strand
AGGTGCCGAATGCACAGACAACTCTAGGTCACTGCCTGCTGAGGTATGTGATTTCCACGAGAGACCTCCGGAGCCCCAACGGGGCGACAGGAAATAGCCAGGGGCGCAAGCCCCTGGTAATTGAGCAGTTTTAGAGAGGAGCCCTGTAAGGGCGACACTCCGAAATCTTTTTTCTCTGTGCCGCCCTTACAGGGCTCTTATCAGGGTGTTCCAGATTCCAGGGGCTTGCGCCCCTGGCTATTTCCTGTCGCCCCGTTGGGGCTCAAGAGTACCGTGCCTTCCGTAGAGCACGCGACCAGGGAGAAGAGCCAATAAAAGTGTAAAGGATGTCCTGGCACAAGTTGTAAACCATGTGTTGGCACTTTACACCTCAGGTGCCGAACGGGCTTGCCCGAACGGGGAACATCCGAAGCGGATTCGGCACCTGAGGTGCCTCCCACCTTCTGTGCGCCCCTACACAAGTAACCTGGATCAGCCGACTTTTGTGACACCTACCTCAGTGCGCGGGCTGACCGTCCAGGAAGCCAGCCACGGCGGCGTTGAAGGCTTCCGGATTGTCGAGGTTGGACAGGTGCCCAGCTTCGGGAATGACCTCCAGTTTTGCGCCGGCGATGCTATCGGCCAGGTGTTGAGCGTGGGAGAGGGGTGTCCGGTTGTCCTGCTCGCCCACCACCACCAGCGTGGGGATGCTCACCAGGCCCAGCAGCGGGTTGACGTCGGTTGTGAGGACTGCCTTGAGTACCTCGAGGTAGCTCTTTTGGTCGAGCAGCGCTATCATCCGCGCCAATTCCTGGCGTGTCTCTCGAGCCGTCGAGGGGCGAAGAATTTCTCCCGCGGCCTGCTTTCCGAAGTCTTCCATCGTCAGGTAGTGCAGCGCTTCCTGGATTGCGTAGAGGCGGTCTGCTGCCAGAGCGGGATCAACCTGGGCAGTGCTGTCGGCCAGTACCAGGGAGCGGACACGCTGGGGCCAGCGAGAATGGAAGGTCAGGCAGATGGATCCGCCCATGGAGAGCCCAATCATGTGAGCGGACTCGATGCCCAGGGCATCGAGTCCGGCCTTGAGATCTTCTGCAGCGTTTTCGATAGTGAAGGGACCGTTGCCCGTGGACTGGCCGTGACAGCGGCAATCGAAAGCCACACCCTCGTACCGGTCACCCAGCTCATCGATCAGGCCGCGCCAAACTTGGCCATTCGCGGCCAGGTTGTGGACCAAAACGGCCGCCGGGCCTTTCCCTTCCTGGAGGTAGAACAAGACTTCGCCGTTGGCCTCAACCGTTGGCATATCGAAATTCCTGCGAGTTTAGGCCCGTCGCTGCAGTAGAGAATTTGTGCATCATCCGGGCTAGAAATATCTATCGATCATCTGCCTGAGTTCTTGCTGCTCCCGGGTGTCCATTGCAAGGACGCCCTCGACCATGACCTGGATTTCCTCTCCCGGCAAATAATGAACGTGGAGGTTCCGCCGGGCCGTGGAGCGAATGAAATCCTCACTCTCCAGACTCTTTTGAAGGGAGGTGTGCAAGAACTCAACTCGTTGCCGTGGGACTCCGGGAGGGCTGATCACAGCGCGCCCAATTTTCTCCAATGCCAGTTCCCACTCCAGCCACTTTCTTGCCTTTTCAGTCATATCGGAGAACTCGAATATTGTGGGAACATCTGGGATTTCCTCCACACGAACGTCGTTGACCACCACCAGTGGAATGAAGAGCCCTGCCTGGAACGAATCCAATGCCGGGAGGACTGAAACGCAAAAGGCATGGACCTCGTTGCGCATGATGGCCAGTTCTACGTCGGATTTCCCACGATACCCCGCTACCAGACGGACATTGCCGAACTGTAGAGCTTCCGTGAACAAGACGGTGCGAATGGAGTACATGTCGTATTTGCTCATGGTTCCCAGTTTGAAAACCGGAAGTGTTTTGAAGCTCTCCAGCGATTGGCCTTCGAAGGTGCTTCCCACCGCTAGAGCCCACGAGTCGTAACTGAAGCGGCCCAGCCAGTTAAAGTGACGAAGGTCGTAGCGGGAGGCTTCACTTTCCAGGATTTGATTCACGTAGGGTCCAACGGCTGTGGTGATCCCGATGGTTAGCCCATCCTTTCGGGCCGAATTGTAAAGATAATTGAGAGAAAGGAGTCCTCCTGCTCCCGGCATGTTTCGGACTATGACGGTGGCACCAGTGTGTTTGGAGAGCTCGGGAGCCATCATGCGGGCCCACCTATCGTAGCCGCCACCCGGGGAAGTCGGTACGATGATCTCCAGAACTTTCCCTCTGTAAAAATCCACTGGCGCCAGGGCAGTCGAGTCCTGTTGGCAACCCACATGCAGCAGCGCAAACACCAACACTGTCCATTGAGAAAGTCGCATCAATGCTCCAGTTCAATCAGATTTTGGACCCGCCTAAAAGGATTCCCGGATAGAGGGGTACGGAGAGGAGTTGAGCAAACAAGAAATGTATGGTGAGAGAAAGGACTAGCGCAAGGCTCAGAGACAACATCCAACTCTCCTTGTGTATCCGCATGTAAACAACGGTAAAGACCGGAAGCACAAAAGTAAATCCTACCAGGAAAATTCCCAACACCAGGCAAAGGATCGAGAGGGAAGCCCGCAGGGAAGAGGTATATTGGCCAGGACGGAGGTCCGATTTGAATTGTGCCCAACTGAACTGCTTGGTTTGGGAAAAAAGTTCTCTGGAGAGAAGTCCGATCATGGGAATTCCAATGACCCACGGTCCCAACATCGCCCGTGGAGAATATTGAAGAGAAGAGAACAGCTCACAAAGAAAAATGGCAAACAGCAGGAGAGTGAAGGCCAAGCCAAACAGCGAAGTGGGGTCTGAAGAAGCGGGGGCCCCACGTTTTCGATTCCTTTGAGTATAAAAGAGTCCGGCCAGGGTCAAAGCGATCAGAACCATCGAGATCGGTCTCAGGAAGAAGGTGCTTCCATAGGCGCCTAAGGAGATGTACAGATTTGTCTCCACGATCTGGCCCAGGACAAAGCCCAGAAGCAGTGCCGGGAGATTGTAGCCAAGGGCTTTCATGGCCCAGCCGAAGGCTCCCAGAAGCAGCATCATGAAGAGATCTGAAATGTTTGTCTCGGTACTGAAGGCTCCCACCGTGATCAAGATGAGGATCACGGGAAACAGGATGGGAGCCCGCACGAAGGCAATTTTGGCCAAGCTGTTAGTGAGGAGGAGAATCAGAATACAGGCAAGCACATTGGCCAAGACGAGGGTCGCAATCAGCGAGAAGACGATATCGGCATGATCGGTTAAAAGAGCAGGCCCAGGAGTCAGACCCACGATTAAAAAGGCCCCCAACAAGATCGCCATCGAGGCACTTCCAGGAATTCCAAAGGCCAAGGTAGGCAACAGAGCACCACCTTCTTTGGCATTATTGGCGCTTTCGGGTGCGATGACTCCTTCGATATGGCCGGAGCCGAATTCCTGGGAATGCTTTGAAGTTTGTTTTGCATAACCATAGGCAACAAAAGGAGCCGTCTCGCCGCCAACGCCTGGAATGATTCCCACCACACATCCAATCGCAGAACAGCGCAAGACCAGCCACCAATGGTGCAAAGCGCTTCGGATTCCCTCCACTAAATCCGCCTTGATGGCCGTCCCGGGTCTTTCAACCTGGGCCAGCGCTTTGCCTTTGGTGGCTAAATCCAGGACGGTGGGAATTGCGAAGAGCCCGAGAACCAGCGGAATCAGTTTGATGCCGTCGTAAAGGTAAAGACTGCCGAAAGTAAATCGCGGTACCCCGGTCAACCCCTGATAGCCAACGAAAGAAAACAAGATACCCAGTCCTCCGGAAACCAGCCCTTTCACGGTAGATTCCCTGGAGATGATGGCGATGAAAGAGAGGGCCAGGATCCCGAAAAAAAATGTTTCGGGGGAGCCAAAGACCATCACCACGCTGGAGACAACTGGAATCAGAGCAGCCAGAACGAAGGCCCCGAAGATTCCTCCCAGCATCGAGGCGACGAAGGCTGCGCCCAGGGCCTGGCCGGACTTTCCTTTTTTCGTTAAGGGAAAGCCATCAATGAGGGTGGCTGCATTGGGTGAAGTCCCTGGAATATTCAGGAGGATGGCGGTCACCGCCCCCCCCGAGTAGACGACCGAGTGAACCGCCAGCAGAAAGGTCAGAGCATGGACGCGTTCCATGTCATAGATCAGGGGGGTGAGAATGGCCAGGGCCACAATGCCGCCGAGGCCAGGGAGAATTCCAAAGAGGAGGCCGATGATCACCCCGATGACAATGAGCACCAGGATATCCGGCTGAAAAATGGTGAGTGTTCCTGTGACGATGGCTTCAAGCATTCATTACAGCTGGATCGCAGTCAGGCCACGCTTGCCGGGGCGAGTCTGTGGACTCATCCGTCAATGCCGTCGATGAGGATTTGGATTCTACAATGAATCAGTCGGAAGGGAAATATGGGGACAGGAGAATGGTTAGCCGGGATTATGCATAGGTTTTCGTTTCGAAGTGTCGCAGGCGCCGCGATGACAAGGCGTGCGACGAAGGTCTCCGCAGGTGTACTCATGCAGTACGCCGAGGAGCCCAAGGAAGCACAACGCAGTCAGCGTGGATGATTGCGGCACTGCAGTAGAAAACTTATGCATTATCCCGGCTAGACGGGCTCAAAGGCCGGTAGTACTGTGCCGGTTGCCTCCGATAGCCTGTGAAGCTTTTCATTCAGGAGGTAAAAGTCGGCGGCATTTCTAATGCAAAAGAAATCCAGTCGCAAGCGTAGACGCGTGTCGACAGGAATCTGGGGTGCAAGGATCTCGATGCTGTCCATAGAGTAGACCATGACGTCGTTACTAAAGCTTACCTGCATGTTGAGAAACAAACTGCAAAGAAGCACTAGCATTGCCATGACGTTAAACAAGACATGATGCCTGGCGAATTGGAAAAGTGTTTCTGTTGACTCTCTGGGGCTTGTCCTCTTCAGGATGAAGTTGGCGGTCCACAGGCTGAGATAGCCGATTGTCACAACCATGAGTGCCAAGATGCTGAGGTAGGCGAAGGAACTCATCAGTTCAAAGCCTTTGGTCGCTTCTCGGTAGATGGCGTCTCGGAAGGGGGGCGAGAGTGCCGCCAGAATTCTTATGGCCCAGTCCATTGGCGAGAATACACCTTCCCAGACGCCCAGGCCAAGACTAACTAACAGGAGTACGGCTTTGATACGCCCCAACATCAAAAGTCTGCTGCCCATCTTCACTTCACCTCTATCCTCATTAATCGATTTGTTACCTCACCCTGAATAATCGGTTTGTTACCTCATCTTCACTAGTCGGTTTGTTTTAAAGACTATCTCGTCGACTGAAATGATCGGTTTGCTAGTCGACGAATCTGAATGGCAGAAGAGTAGACTGCTGAAGAGCTATCCTTCAGGAATCAGACGGCT
Source organism: Acidobacteriota bacterium (assembly GCA_027295745.1). Lineage (GTDB taxonomy): Bacteria > Acidobacteriota > UBA6911 > RPQK01 > JADFOI01 > JADFOI01. Next base: position 6,338 of record JAPUKI010000054.1, on the reverse strand, counting down.
TGTCTACTGACGAGTTGCTCAACTGCACGAGGAGCGGGCTGATACATGCTTTCATCCAGGGGCCACGGTTCCAGCCAAAGCTCGCCTACCCGGTGGCCGGAGAACAGTTTTTCCGTCATCTGCAGAGAAAGTTCTGCCACTTCTTCCTTGGATCCATTTGATCTCAGCGACAGGAACTTAATCTCTCCATCAACATCAGCCAGGACTAGATATTTGTTTGACATGCCAAGTTGATAAGCAAGTTCTGTTCCAAAGGGTGGAGGTATCGGCAATCTTTCTCAGCAGCCAGCAATTCTGGGCCTTTCAAAGGAGTTCAAGCTCCTCCCCAGTGGCTGGGTCAATGGCCGAAAGTGTCAACGCAAGTTTACACTTGTCACCTCTCAGCGATCAGTTTCCGACTGTCAGGTGTCAGGTGTCAGGTGTCAGCGTTTCCGTGATCAGTTTCCGACTGTCAGCTGTCAGGTGTCAGCTGTCAGCGTTTCCGTCGGTCCAGGGGCAGGCCACGGCGCGGTCGCCCTTCATTTCCAGGGCCGGGTCTTCCTCAGAACAGGAAGGACGTGCTATGGGGCATCTGGTGTGGAAGCTGCATCCAGAGGGTTTTCGGATAGGATTCGGTACGTCCCCAACCAGACGGATCCGCTCCTCATGGGTTGCCAGCGGGTCTGGACGGGGAACCGCCGAGAGCAGGGCCTGGGAATAAGGATGCAAAGGGTGTTTGTAAACACTCTCGCCCGGGCCCAATTCCACGATATTTCCCAGATACATGACCGCTATTCGATCAGAGATGTGACGTACCACCGATAGGTCGTGGGCAATGAAGATATAGGAGAGATTGAACTCTTCCTGCAGGTCCTGCATCAGATTGACCACCTGAGCTTGTATGGACACATCCAGTGCGCTGACCGGCTCGTCAGCTATGACAATTTCGGGATTCGTTGACAGCGCCCGGGCGATGCCGATGCGCTGGCGTTGTCCACCGGAAAACTCATGGGGATAGCGAGCGGCGTGCTCGCCCGTCAAACCCACCTTTTCCAGCAGCCAGACCACCTTATCGCGGCGTTCACTGGCAGAATAATCGGCATGGATTTTGAGAGGCTCCCCCACAATCTGACTGACCGTCATGCGGGGGTTGAGCGAGGAATAGGGGTCCTGAAAAATCATCTGAATTGCGGAACGGTAAGGCCGCATCTGCGACCGGCTCAGGCTGGCGAGGTTCACACTCTTTCCGGCATGGTGATAGAGGATCTCACCTGAGATCTCAACACCATAACTCATGGCATGCAGGATGTTGACGATGGCGCGTCCCACCGTGCTCTTGCCGCAGCCTGACTCGCCCACCAGGCCCAGGGTTTCACCTTTGAAAAGATCAAAGCTCAGGCCGTCTACGGCCTTCACCTCGGCAATCTTGCGCAGCAAGACCCCGCCGAAGACGGGAAACCGAACCCGCAGATCCCTGACCTCCAGAATCTTCTCCATCAGTGATCCTCTTCCTCCATGAGGTGACAGCGCACCCAGTGATGGGGGGAGACCTCCAGTAGTTCGGGCTCGATCAGGTCACAGTGCTGGAGCTTTTCCTGACATCGGGTCGCAAACTTGCAACCCACGGGCAGCTCGTGGATGTCGGGGACGTTACCCGGGATCGTGGGAAGTCGCTCTGTTCGATCTCCATCCACACTGGGCAGAGAGGCCAGCAGCCCGCGCGTATAAGGGTGCTTTGGATTTCGGTATAATTCTTCAACGGGAGCAATTTCCTGCATCCGACCGCCGTACATCACCGCCACACGGTTGCACGTTTCTGCCACCACCGCCAGGTTGTGTGTGATCAGCAGAATCGCCGCCTCCTTTCGCTTCTCCTTGATCGACACCATCAGCTCCAGAATCTGAGCCTGGATTGTGACATCCAGGGCGGTCGTGGGCTCGTCGGCGATGAGCAGAGAGGGGTTGCAGGCCAGCGCCATAGCGATCATGACGCGCTGTCTCATTCCTCCCGAGAACTGGTGGGGATACTCGGACATGCGCAGGGCCGGTTCCGGGATTCCCACCATCTCCAGCATCTCGACACCTCGCGCGAATGCCTCCTTCTTGGAACTTCCCTCATGTTCAAACACGATCTCGGAGAGCTGCATCCCGATGGTGAAGACTGGATTCAGAGAGGTCATGGGTTCCTGGAAGATCATGCTGATCTCCTTGCCTCGGATCCTTCGCATCTCTTCCCAGGAAAGCTTCAGCAGGTCGCGGTCCTTGTACAGGATCGAGCCGGCCACGATCTCTCCCGGAGGGTTGGGAATCAGGCGCAGGATGCTCAGGGCAGTGACGCTTTTGCCGGCGCCCGATTCTCCTACCAGACCCAGAACCTCTCCTTGGTAAATGTCCAGATCGACCCCGTCGACTGCTTTGGCGATTCCGGCTTCGGTTTTGAAGTGGGTCTTGAGACCTCGGATCTGAAGTAATGGTTCAGGCATTTTGGACATCAACACAAACACGCAAGAGGTAAACCCGCCCGCAGGCTAAAGCCTGCGGCTCTGATCGGAAGGAACGAGGAACAGTCAGAGCCGTGGGCTTCGGGTGCCCGTTTAGCCCACGGGCCATCTTGACCAGATGATTTCTGAGTGATCCGGGCGCTGAGAATTATCATCGCAATCTGGAGAACTCCTTGGGGTCGAAGGCTTCACGAAAGGCCTCCCCGATCAGGACGACCAGGAGCAGGGTCAGAAAGAGGGCCGCCAGAGGGAAAAAGACCAGCCACCACTTGGTCAGCAAACTCATGCCCTGGCCAATCAGTTCTCCCCAGCTGGGAGTGGGGGCGGGCAGTCCGAATCCCAGGAAGTCCAGGGCCACCAGCGCGCCAATGTTGCCCACGATGGCAAAGGGAGCGAAGGAAACGATCGGATTGATGGCGTTGGGCAAAATATGCTTGAACATGATGGTCCAGTCCGATGCCCCCATGGCCAGTGCAGCCCCCACATAGTCTTTCGCCTTTTCACGGTAGAACTCCCCCCGGATGTAATAGGTAATTCCCATCCAGCCGAAGGCGGACAAAATGAAGATCAGAAGCCAGAAGGAAGGCTGCAGCAGTTGACTCCTTCCCGGCAGGTATATCGGCACCACGATCGAGCTCACAATCATGATGGTGTAAAGAAAGGGGAGGGAGGACCAGACTTCGATGACCCGCTGTCCCAGAATATCCAGCTTTCCCCCGAAGTATCCAATCAGTCCACCCACGGCAATCCCCAGGCCATAGCTGAAGGTGAGAACCAGCACGGCGAAAGTCATCGATATATTGAAGCCATAGGCGAGCCGCGCAAACACGTCGCGGCCTCGATCATCGGTTCCGAAGAAATGCTGGAGGGAAGGCTCGTGAGGGGGAACACCCTCTAATTCCAGCAGTGACTCGCTGGGGTGATAGGGGTAGAGAGGCAGGATGACCCAGTCGCCCTGCCCCGCAGCAGAAAACTGTTCCTTCATTTGCCGGTAGTCCGGTTCGCCGATCGTCTCCAGGCCGAACTCCTCGGGGCCGTGGTAGCGCAGCATGGGAAAGAAGTATTCGCCCTCATACCGCACCCAGAGCGGCTTGTTGTTCACCAGTAGGGGCAGCAGGAACGAGATCAAGTAGGCTGCCACGATGATCAGGAAGGAGTAATAGCCCCGTTTGAGACTCCGGAACTTACGCCAACGCTTGCGAAAGATGGATAGGGAGGGGGGCGGCACCTGGTTCATTATCGAAACCGTATGCGCGGGTCAACGAACACGTAGATGACGTCCGAGATGATATTGCCCAACAGCATGAGAAGACTGGAAATGACCACGATGCCCAGGGCCACCGGATAGTCTCTTTGCAGAAGCGAGGTATATCCCAGATAGCCCATGCCGTCGATATTAAACACCTTCTCGATCAGAAAGGAGCCGGCCAGAATCAGGCTGAAGAAGTGTCCCAGACCGGTGGCGATGGGGATCAGAGAATTTCTCAGGGCATGCAAAAAGATCACCCGCCGCTCACTCAAGCCCTTGGCAAAAGCGGTCCGAACGTAGTCCTGTCCCAGGTTCTCCAGCAGCGAGTTCTTGGTCAGAATGGTGAGGGTGGCAAAGGAGCCAATCATATAGCAGAGGACGGGAAGGAACATGTGGTGGAGCTGGGCCACGATTTTCTGGCCGAAATTCAAGAATTCCCAATTGGTGGGTCGGAAGCCGCCCAGGGGAAAGAAATCCCAAAAGCTTCCTCCTCCCAGAAACACCAGTAGGGCGGTCCCCAGTGCCCATCCAGGTATCGAGTAGCCCAGAAACACAATGAAGCTGGTGGCGAAATCGAAGCGCGATCCGTGTCGAATCGCCTTGAAGACCCCCAGAGGCACGCAAACCAGATAACTCAGTAAAAAGCCCGTCAGTCCTAAGAATATGGAGACGGGGAAGCGCGATTTAATCACATCCCACACCGGCTCCTGGTAGATGTAGGATCGACCCAGATCGAGCTGTACCACGTTCCAGAGCCACTGGGCATAGCGAATATAGATGGGTTTATCGAAGCCGTAGTAGCGCTTCATCTCTTCCAGCGCTTCCTCAGGAATACCGGTATCCATCATCTGTGCTCCGGCGCCAGCCCCGCCCTCCTCAGCCAGCGCCATCTGGTAGCTCATGATCTGGCGTTCTATGGGGCCGCCCGGGACGAAGTGCATAATCAGGAAGACGGCCAGTGTAATACCCAGGAAGGTGGGAATGATCAGCAGGAACCGGCGGATGAAGTAACTGGTCATGGGGTTTCTGTGGGATTTGCCTGCTGCTCGACTTGAGCGAAGTCCAGCCAGTACCGATCTTCTGATGGGCCGACTTCCAGTTGAATGCTGGAATCACGCTGGGCCTGATCGAGCTGCTCCAGTTTTTCCGGATCGATCCACCACAGTGAGGGCATATCCGTGTAGTCCCCAATTCTGGAGAAGTACCCCGCTGGGTGTCCGAATTTGTTCCAATACGCAACTCTCCCAAAGGGGGCCGTCCATTCCAGAATGTAGGGGTAGAGATTGGCCAGGATGCCGTCAATTTCCTGAATGGCGGCGATGCGCTCATCCACCTCGAACATCCCGTCATAGGCCTCGGTGAGTTCATCTATTCTGCTACTCTTGATCCCGGTGATATTGTTGGTGTTGTTCACATCGGCAAGTGAGGAATGGTATGAAGTCTCCGGATTCGGGAAAAGCAATGCGCCCCATCCTGCCGCGACGGTATCAAACTGTCTTTCCATCATGAGCTTGAATCGGGTCTCTGGCGTCACCAGCCGCAAATTCAGGGTGATTCCAACTTTACGCAAATCTTCCTGGTAGACGGTGAAGTATCTTTCAAAGGGCTGGGAGGAGTAAAGGATCTCTATTTCCAAGGGCTGGCCATTTTTCAGCAGGCGCCCCCTCTCGTCCCGATTTCTCCAACCCGCTTCAGCCAGTAAATTCAAGGCGAGCTCCGGATCGTACAAGATCTTGGGATTATCGGGGTTCTCATAGACGCCGCCGGTATAGTAGGAGTGCTGAAGCAGGTACTCGTTGAACATGAGCTTTTCGACCAGCTGCGCCCGATTGAACAGGTGAAAGAGGGCCTTTCGCACCCGGATGTCGTCAAAGGGGACTCGGCGCATATTGAATGCAAGACCCTGTACTCCTTGCGGCGCGTGATTGAAGACCTTCCGTTTTTGAATCAAACCCCGTTGGATGCGATCAAAATCCAGCTCCTCCACCCATTTTTGGGCAGTGTTGACGAAGTAATAGTCGAGATCGCCCTTCTTAAGCATCTCAAACTGCAGGTTGGGGTCTCGAACTACGATTTCTTTGATTTGCTCAAAGTTATTCAGGCCCACATTGAGACGATGTTTTTCCGCCCAGTAATCTGTGCGCTTGCGGATCGTCAGGGAGTTTCCCTTGTCGATATCTTCCTCCCGAACGACGTAAGGGCCAGTCCCCGGAAGCATCTTGAAGTTGTAATCACGGAGGTAGGCGGCTCCATCCACATCTTTCAGGATATGGGCCGGGGTTATGGTCAGGCCTGAGAAATAATAAAAGTTTCGCCAGTTCACCTTGATGCTTTTGACCCGAACGATATATTTGCTCTCGGCCACCGGTTTTTCAAACTTGCCGTATGTCATGCGGGAAGAAGGGGCCTGGAGTCCCTCATCCATCCGAAAGGTCCAGCTGGCGACGACGTCCTCGGCCGTGACCGGTTGGCCATCGGCCCAGCGGGCATTGGGGTTGATTCGGAACCGATAAGTCATTTTGTCGGGGGAGATTTGCCAGTGGGTGGCCAGGACGGGTATGTATTCCAGAGTTGTGGGATGCAGGGTCAGCAGTGACTCATAAACCATT
>JAPUKI010000053.1 GCA_027295745.1 Acidobacteriota bacterium | reverse complement strand
ATACGGTGAGGATGCCAAGCTTCTGGCCGGAGGTCAGTCTCTGGTACCGCTGCTGAACTTCAGGCTGGCTCATCCCCAGGTTCTCATTGACATCAATCGAATCAAAGAGATGGATTATGTCCGTGAAGCCAATGGAAAATTAGCCATAGGTGCCATGACGCGGCAAAGGACGCTGGAAGTCTCCCAGACCATTCGCTCCAAATGCGGCCTGCTCACCGATTCTGCCGAGTTGATCGGCCATCCTCAGATCCGTAACCGCGGTACCGTGGGAGGAAGTCTTGCTCACGCCGATCCTACAGCCGAACTGACCGCCATCACCAAGGCCCTGGATGCTGATATGAAGGTCCGCAGTCATGAGGGAGAACGAACGATCCCGGCCAAGGATTTTTTCGTCACCGTGATGACCACTGCCCTTGAACCCTCTGAAATGCTGGTCGAAATCGAGTTCCCCTCCCTGGCACCCTCAGCTGGATGGGCATTTGAGGAGTTTGTATTGCGTCATGGGGACTTCGCGGTAGTCGGTGTCACCGCCATTGTGACACTCGATGGGCAGCAAAAGTGCACATCGGCCCGTCTGGCGGCTATTGGAGTCGATGAAACTCCCTTTAGAGATCCAGAAATAGAGAAGCTTCTCGAGGGTGAGAAGATCACTGATCCGCTCCTGGAAGAAGTGGCTAGCCGTATGAGCAAAGGAGTCGATCCCTTTACTGATCTTCACGCATCGGCGGAACAGAGGAGACATATGGCAGGTGTTCTGGCAAAGAAAGCTTTGAGGAAAGCCGAGGAAGGGGCCCTGCGGAAGCTGAAAGAGGAGAGTTGAGAAAATGCCTCAAGACTACCGATCCATCGAGGTCACGGTCAACGGAGACTCCTACCACAGGCAAGTCGAGCCCAGGCGCCTGCTGTCGGACTTTCTGCGCGACGATCTGAACCTGCGCGGCACCCACGTGGGCTGTGAACATGGGATCTGCGGGGCCTGCACGGTCCTGGTCAACGGCGAAACGGCGCGCTCCTGCTTAATGTTTGCGGTACAGGCCAATGGCGCCCAAATTACCACGGTTGAGGGGTTGGCCCAAAACGGCGAACTGCATCCTGTACAGCAGGGTTTCTGGGAAAATCATGGTCTGCAATGTGGTTTTTGTACTCCTGGATTTCTGCTGACCGCTTATGAACTGCTGGAAAGAAATCCGGATCCCACCGAACAGGAAGTGCGAGTGGGTCTTTCCGGAAACATGTGCCGGTGCACAGGCTACCAGGGAATCATCCAGTCAGTACTGGCGGCGGCGAAGAAGATGAGGAAGGGAGAAGATTAGGGACAGGTCCCGATCTCCTTCCCAATCTCCTGCTATCCTTGATCTTCGTCGGGGGCTGGCACTAATCTCGTTTCGAAAAGATTTCCAGACACTCTCGATACTCCTCCGGAGTATCCATATCCTTCCTGGTAAAGGGATTATCCACCGGCACCTGAGAGAGGGAGTTTCGGAACTTCCTGATAATTCCGTCCACCGGCTCGTCAGGGCCCAGGGCCAGTATCTCCTGTCGCAGTGAGATATCGAATAAGACGGGCCGCCCTTCCTGGTCTCCAAAGGTTGGAATAAATATTCTCGACTGATCTTTCCCGTTCCGGTAGGCCTTGATGAGAGCATCGATCTCCCTTCGTGTGACCAAAGGATGGTCCACGGGAAGATTCAAGAATGCCACTGTTGCTGGATCCATCGCTTCCAGGGCACACTGAAAAGAGCTGGTCTGGCCCTTCCTGTAGTCGGAATTCACCACCACTTGAGCGCCTGAAAAATCGACCTGCTCCAGAATCTTCTCCTTCTCATGCCCCAGAACCACGACCACGGTGTCTACCCGGGACTGCCGACACTCCTCCAGAAGGAGGGAGAGAAGCGGTACCCCTCCAAAGTCCAAGAGAGGTTTAGAAGTTTTCATCCTGAGGGAGAGACCAGCGGCCAGCAGGATCTGCGAAATCATCATCCGGAAGTATGGGGACGTCCCCATATTTCCTATTTTTTCTCCTGCGCTTTCATCCGTTCAGCATGGTAGTCCAGCAGTCGATCCATCCACGCTGGGATGTCAAAGGCAGGCAGACCCGCCTCTTTCCAGCTTTCATAGGCCTTGTACAACAGGTCCTTGGGGGGAAGGGAGAGGTCGGGTTGAGGGCCAATTTCCGTGGCATCGATGACCAGCTTGGAGCCTATGCCGTTTTCTGCAGAAGGGTCGTAGATCTGGTAGATATCTTTGATGATCACCAGATCCCGCGCCGGGTTGACACGGGAATTCATCATCCAGTCCAAATGCTGCTGGTGGCGGATATCAATATCGGAGTTTACGACCATTACCGTCTTAAAAAAAACACCCATCTCGGCCACCAGTCGGCCGACCCTCTTGGCATGCCCCGGGTAGGTGGGATTCATCTGGACCACCACTTGACCCAGCAAACCTCCATGGGTCTGATTCATGGCCACATCCAGCACGGTGGGCTCGGCCCAATCGTCAACCAGCAGCTTATGGATGACGCATTCATTGGCCTGCCCCTGTATCAGAGTACTTTCGCTGGGCGGATGTTGACTGATGTAGCCGTAGTAGATGGGGTCCTTGCGGTGAGTGATGCACTGGACATCAAAAAAGGGCCGCTCCCCAATCGGGCCCATGTAGCCGGCAAACTCTCCAAAGCTCTCTTCCATCATTCGTCCGGTGGGATGCAGCTCCCCTTCCACCACGATCTCCGCCTGGGCCGGCACCAGCAGGTCAGAAGTTTTGGCCCGCACCATTTCAATGGGAGCACCTTTGAAGCCACCGGCTACCGTAATCTCGTCTATCCCTTTGGGCAAAGCCCCGGCAGTGGCCAGGTGTACGGCCGGTTCACAGCAGATGGCCACGGCCACAGGAGCGGGTTTCCCTTTTAGGGCATAGGTTTGATAATTTTCATAGGCCTGCCGGCCTGGATTCGTATTGAGCGTGACACGAGTCTTGGACTGGACCTGACAGCGATAGGTCCCCATATTCTGCACTCCCTTGTCGCAATCCTTGGTGATCACGAGGGCCGTAATGCAGGCTTTGCGATCTTTTCCGGGAGTCCAGATCGGTACAGGAAGATTGGCAAGATCAACCTCCTCCCGCCCCACCACGACTTCCTGAACAGGAGCCGATTGCACTTCCTTCGGCGCGATAGGCTGGCGCAGCGCCTCCAGCCAGACTTCGTGGATCTGATCCGGTGTCGTCCCCAGGGCCAGTGCATAGACCTCCCGTGAAGCTCCGATCAAAGGAGTGGCAACCGTCATGCTTGAGCCCTTGACATTCTCAAAGAGCAGCCCAAAACGCTCCTCCATAGGAAGACCCTGATACACCCAACGCGCCATGCAGGACACTTCCCAGCTTGGATCCACCTGTTTGCTGACCCGCTGAAGTTTACCGTGCGCCTCCAATTCATCGATGAATTCCCGCATACTTCCGCACATCTTGCGCCGATTCTTGACCTTCTGGCTCTTTTCCATGCTGATTGTCATGGGAGAATTCTCGCTTACCCAGGCCGTCCTTGTAAAGCCCGGCTGAAGAAAGAATCCAAAAGCCAGAAGTCAGAATCCAGAAGGGGGAAATGGGTACAGCCGCCACTGAGAAGCCCACAGGCTAAAGCCTGCGGCTCTGACGGAGCTGACGAGGCTTAGACAGAGCCGTGGGCTTTAGCCCACGGGCCGAGTTGGCGTGGTCGGCCGTTCTGTAAACGGCTCCGCTGCTGCTGCAAGGCCGTGATCTCGGGCCGCCCTGTAGTGGCCGCGGTGCTCTTGAGCCCCGAAGGGGCGACAGGAAATAGCCAGGGGCGCAAGCCCCTGGATAGGATTCAGCAACTGATAAGAGCCCTGTAAGGGCGGAACAGAGAGAAAAGATTTCGGAGTGGCGCCCTTACAGGGCTCCACTCCAAGACTGCTCGATTACCAGGGGCTTGCGCCCCTGGCTATTTCCTGTCGCCCCTTCGGGGCTCCGGAGGTTTCGGAAATAAACACAACTGGCTAAGCTGAGGCGACGATGGCTTCAAGAATGACAAGCGGTCGTGCCTTCGTGCGGTCGGCTGTACTCGGCTCTGCTGCTGCAAGGACTTAATCTCGGGCTGCTCATAGAGCGGCCGCGACAATACCTCAGCGTACGACCGCACGAAAGCACGACTGCACGAAACTGTACCGTCACCAGCCCTCGTCCTTCCCCAGTGAGGCGACGAACTGCAGAGCCGCTGCTGCGGCCAGAATGACTACGAGGGCCAACAGCAGGGAGAGAAGGATCTCTCGCGGTTGGCCAATGAGCATCAGCTCGGGGCGGTACATGACGAGGAACGGGATCAGGTAGCCCGCGATCCCCAGGCGGAAGGCGGTAAAGCCGGTTCGGGTCACATCGGAGCCGGCAATGGCAGAGGCCGCATAGGCAGCCAGGGCCACAGGCGGGGTGATGGCCCCGATGGAACTGCAAAAGAAGATGAAAAAGTGCGCTGCCAGCGGCTCGAATCCGGCCGCCACCATGGCCGGAACCGTAAGTCCCGCCACGATGATATAAACCGCCGTGGGTGGCACGGCCATGCCCAGACACAAGCATGTCAGCATTGCCACCCACAGCAGCAGCAGAGGCTGCCCTTCAGCCAGTCCCACAAGCGCTCCGGAAAGAGTGAATCCCAGCCCGGTCAGGTTGATGATTCCCACAATGAGAC
>JAPUKI010000052.1 GCA_027295745.1 Acidobacteriota bacterium | reverse complement strand
TTTTTACGAGAGTTCGGGGGAGTTCGGGGACAGGCCCAAGAATTCTCCCCGAATTCGGGGCCTGTCCCCGAACTCCCCGAACTCTCCCCGACCTCTCGTACCTGTACACCAACTTCCGGGTGTGCTAACTTCGTGCCACCGCGGGCGGATGGAACAGAACTCTTTCAAAAGGATGCTCATGCGACTCGCACCTTCTTTCACCAAGGTTTCGCTGCCTTGGACTGCAGTGGTTGTCTTGGTTCTGATCCTCGTCCTGGCTTGCTCGGACGCCCAGAATCGGGCTTATCCAGATCATGTTGTTCTTATTTCAATTGACGGGTTTCGACCGGAATTCTATCTGGACACGACCTGGCCTGCCCCCATGATCCAGCAGATGGCTCGCGAGGGAGCTTATGCGACGGCAGTGCGGGGAGTGTTCCCCTCCGAGACTTATCCCTCCCATACAACAATTGTTACCGGTGCATTTCCCAGCCGGCATGGCATTTATTACAACACCCCTTTTGAACCCAATGGGCAAAGCGGTCGGTATTATTGGTACGCGTCGGCCATCCGCGTGCCGACCCTCTGGGATGCTGTGCGACAGGCAGGCTTGAAAAGCGCCAGTATTGGATGGCCTGTCAGCGTGGATGCACCCATCGATTGGAATATTCCGGAAATTTGGTCTGTTGAACAGGATGTTGATCCTCTGGCCGTGATCCGATCCGCTACCAGGCCTGCTGAACTCTTTCAGGAGATTGAGCAAGAAGCGACGGGCATTCTTACGGCTTCGGACTTTGCAGATCGCCTGATTCGGGAAGATCGGACCGGTGTCATTGCCGGCTATCTGTTGGAACGCTATCGTCCTGCCCTGTTAACCGTTCACCTGATTGCGGTGGACCATTTCCAGCATCAATCGGGACGCCAGGGTCCGAGTGTCGAGCGTGCGATCGCCGCCGCCGACCAAGCGGTCAGCCACATTCTCCAAGCGGCCGAACGAGCCGGCATCCACAGTCGCACTGCTTTTATCGTGATGGGCGATCATGGATTTGTCGACGTCGATACTGAGGTGGCTCCCAATGTCTGGCTGGTGGAAGGGGGACTGATGGAGGCGCGCCACGATCGTGGTGAGTGGCGGGCGACTTTTCATAGGAATGGCGGCTCAGTCTTTCTGCACCTGGGCGATCCTGAAGATCGAGAAGCGGTCTCCCAGGTGCGCGCTCTCCTGGCCAGGTTGCCCAGCGACGTGCGGAGTCTGTTTCGGATCATTGAGCCAGAGGAGCGTGATCGCATCGGTTCCGATCCTACGGTGCCCTTGTCCCTGTCGGCTGTTCCCGGCGTCAGTTTCATTCCCTCAGCGAGAGGGCCCGCCATAAGAGCGGCAGCGGGTGGAACCCATGGACACTTCCCCGATTTCCACGAGATCCACACTGGATTTGTTGGTTGGGGTGCTGGCTTTCGCTCCCAGGCAGTCGTATCCACCCTGGGACTCGAAGACATTGCCCCCCTGATTGCCGAACTTCTGGGCATCCCATTTGAGGCCCCTGACGGGGTCGTTCCCAGGGACCTTCTGGAGGTTCAAAATTGAATTTCACATCGCCGCTTGGGTGTGACTATTGAAGGAGGTAAAAAAATGAGTAAACCGGTCCCCAAACTCCACCGGGAAGAAGAGCCCGTGATCCCCTACGTCGATCTGGAGGACTTCGATCCCATCTTGAAAAAGCGCTCCCAAAGCTATTCTCAGCGCATGGGGTTTCTTCCCAACTGTAACAAGCTGTATGCCCACCGGCCCCAGATTGCCGCACCATTATGGGATCTCAATAGTGCCATCATGCGCGATGGCTCTTCCACGCTGGCGCAAGGTCTCAAACGCCGGATTGCCACACGGCTGGGTAAACTCAATAAATCCACCTATTGTGTGAGTCACCACTGTGGCATTCTGCAGCGCCAAGAGGGAGAAGATAAAATGCAGGACGAAGGGTGGAGTATGAGTGATGAGGATGTTCGCTCCCTGCTGGTCGATGAGCAGGGTGGGCGAGACGAGTTCGAGAAAGCTTGTTTTGATTTCGCCGATGCGATGACCCTGGATCCCACCTCCATCCCGGAGGAGGTTTACGAGCGTATCAAGCGGCTCCTTTCACCTGCACAGATTGTGGAACTCTCGGTCCTGGTGGGATTCTGGAAATTATACAATACCATTCACAGCGGACTGAAGGTGCCCCTGGAGGAACACCTGCTGGAGTTCTCCGGCTGGATTAACGCGGAGTAGATAAGTGGGGGAGGCCCGCAGGCTAAAGCCTGCGGCTCCGACAGAGCTGATGAGGCTCCTGACTCCTATCTTGTCAGATGTCTGTGGTCTGTGGTCTGTGGTCTGTGGTCTGTGGTCTGTGGTCTGTGGTCTGTGGTCAGCTGTCAGTTGTCAGGCTTCTCTCAGCGACCCAGTCTGAACCTGATGCCGCCCATAACCGTGCGCGGCAACCCAGGACGGGCACCGGCGGGACGCCGCGCCACGATGTAGGCTTGATCCGTCAAGTTGCGAACGGAAAGAAAGAGAGAGGTTCCCTTCTCCTCGGCCCTTAAGTCGTACTCACCGGAGAGGTTGAAAACGAGATAGGCATCGGTGGCTTCTAACCCGGGAATCGGACCCTGGCCGGCCTTGGTACGCATCCGGCTGACGTAATTTGCTTCCCCGCTGAGCCGCCAGCGGGTCTTCTCCAAACCAAGGCTTACGTTGAACTGGTGTCTGGGAAGGTAGGGCAGCTCATCTCCAGCAACCACAGTGCCCCAGGGTTCGAATTGGCTCTCAAAGCTGTTCTTGAATTTCCCATCCGTGAAGGTGTAGGCGAAGCGGGCAGGAATGCGGAAGCTCGAACCCAACCTCTCGCCCAAGTGAGAGGACCCGGATGCTTCCAGTCCCACGACCTGGACTTGGCCACCATTGAAAAGATCACCCTCTCCGGTGCCTCCGGCAGCCAAGCTATCGGCACCCAGCAAGTTAGCATAATCGTTGAAGAAACCTGTCACCTGTAAGCTGACAGGTTGGCTTTCTAGACGGAATCCGAATTCATAGTTGAGGCTTTTCTCTGCCTCGGTATCTTTGTTCGAACCCGGGCCTGGTGGAGCGAAGCCCTTATGGAGTCCCCCGAAGAGGCCGAAGGTTGGAGTGACCTCGAAATTGGCGCCGAGACCGGGAATAAAGATCTCAACGCCGCTTTTGCGACTCCTGGTGGGGGTGAGTCGCTCTGGATCACTTTTGGAAAAGTCGGTTCTCAGGAGATCGATGTTTTCGTATCTGAAACCCGGACTTAAAGTCCATCTGCCTCGCTCAATTTTGTCCTGGATGAAGAGAGCCCAGGCTGTGGCGTCGCCGATGCGATTGGCTTGACTGGCAAGTGTTCCCTGGGAGGTGAGGACCATCGAGCCGTTCACCATTTGAAACCCATCCTCATGTTGAAAACGGTCTTCCTGGTCCTTGTGATAGCGAAAACCAAGCTCAAAACTGTTTTGGGTCTCTCCTCTGTCAAGCTCGAGCCCCAGGACAGTCTGAATTCCCTGTGAATAGTACTCACGGTTGTTGGCCCGCACGGCCAGTGCATCAGGATCGCTATCTGCACCCTGAACAATTGCCAGTTGAGCCGAATAACTCTCAGGGTTATTGAAGATTTTGCTGATACTGGTTCCTGATACGCTTTGCAGCTTGTACCAGTTGCGCTGGAAGTTGTTCCGGTAAATGACCGTCGTGACATCCACATTTCTGGTGGGCACGATAAAATAGCGGGCCTGGTATTGCTCGTGGTCTGACCGAAACACGTCTTGCTGTGATCCGCGATAGCGCCGGAAAGGGTTCTCTGCGAAATCCACATCCGTCAAGCCCAGGTAGGTCTCATACGTGAGCTGTTGGGTCTTGCCCAGCTTGATCTCCAGCTCTTGATAAATAGCGGCGCTGCCCTCGCTTTGGAAGCGGAACTTGGCCAGGTAATCGTCAACGTTAAAACCGGTGTTGCCTCCGCCATCAAGCTGCTTAAAGCCGTCGGTGACAATCTGGTAGGTTTCTGCCATCCAGGCAAAATGCTTGTAGGAGTCACCCAGATTGAGATGAAGCTTTCGGGTGTTGTCGATCCCCAGGGCCAGATTTCCGCTGATGTTGAAGTCCTGGGGTATGCTGGTGGAGATCAGATTGAGAGCGCCACCATTGGTTCTGGGGCCATACTTGATCTGACTGGAACCCTTGCGCACCTCAATGGCCTCCATGCGTCCTGTGATGGGGAAGTAGTAGGCTGCAGGCGCGGCATAGGGTGCGGGGGCAATGAGAACCCCGTCCTCCATGAGCGTGATCTTCGAGCTTCGCTCAGTGCCTGTGCCCCGCATGCCAATATTGGGACGAAGACCATAGCCGTCCTCTTCCTGAATATTGACTCCGGGAACTTGTCGCAGGATCTGATGGATGTCGTCGAAAGCCAGTTTGTGCTTCTCTAATGTCTCCTGGGCAATGTAATGGGCGGAGCCGGGAATCTCACCTACCTGGGAGGCGTCCCCGATCACCATCACCCGCTCATGAATGATCAGCTGGGAATCAATCTGAAGGGTAAGATCCATCTCATGGTTCTCGTCAGGAGATAAGAAAATTTCTCGGACGGTACTCTGGAAGTTCTCTTTTTCCGTGCTCAGATAATAGAGAGCCGGGTGTAAGGCCTCAAATTGGAAAGTTCCCAGTGAGTCGGTGTTCACGCTTTCCTCAATGCCCGTCTCCTGGTCTCTTAATGTAACCGTGACTTGTTGGATGACTCCGCCTCTTGAGTCAACGATGCGCCCTGAAATGGAACCGCTGTCATCCCAGGACGAGGGTTTGGCAGCCAGCACCACTGCTGAAAGAGCCAGGAAAATGAAGATGATAAGACACCATCTGCTCACCACAGGTCTCATATGCCCTTTCTCAACGAAATGAAATTGAAAATCAATTTCAATAAGGGCAGTTTAGCACTGTGTCCCAGCCTGTCAAGCGTGCAGAGAGATAAAAAAAAGAGCGCGCTCTCTATCCGCGCGTTCCAGCGTTTCAGGTTCCAAGTGGGAGAAATATAGGTCGTCCCCTGTGTTCCTACTTTTCGGCTCCGATGGGGCAAACAATCTGTCAGAGCTGACGAGGCTCCTGACTTCTTTCTCGTGTCAGCGTTTCAGTTGTCGGTTGTCTGTTGTCTGTGCTCTATGGTCTATTGTTAAACCTCCAGGACAGGATGTTGCTGATGAAAATCGGTGGCATCCTGGTAGCGCTTGGCCAGAGCCAGAATCTCAGCCTCAGCATAGAGTTTCCCCACAAAGGTCATACTGCTGGGAGTACCGTTTTCGGTGAAGCCGTTGGGCAGCACCACAGAAGGATGACCCGTCACATTCGTTAAGGGGATGTTTTTGCCTAAGGGACTGTTACTGGAAGTGCCCGGCGCGCTGGGGGGTACCACCAGCACGTCAACTTCATCCATCAGCTTGGCCATTTCCCTCATCAGGAAAATTCGCACTCGATCTGCCTGAATGTATTCCACGGCCGGCATTAGCCGGGCTTGGCGAAAGCGCCTGGGCCAATTCGGCCGGACCAGCAAGTCCACTCTCCTGTTTCGAGTGAGCTCATCGTGGGCCGCTGCCGCTTCCGCGTACAGAAGGAGCCGCCCCACATCCACGGGATAGTCTGGAAACTCAACCGGAACAAGATCCAGACCCAGGGAACGCAGCGTTTCCAGAGTAGCTTGATCGTTGGCCATCCACTGGGCACTGTCTCGCTTTTCGTCAAAAGCGCTTTTAATGTAACCCACCCGCAGTCTTTGGATGTCCAGCTCCGGATCCCAGTTAAAGGGTAAGTCCACCAGGGCGCCGTCTTTGTCGTCGGGACCATAGATGGCGTTGAAGATCAGGGCGCAGTCTTCCACCCTGCGACACATCGGTCCGGGCTTGTCCATGCTGAAGCTGATGGCCATGACGCCGTAGCGGCTGACGCGGCCGAAGGTCGGCCGCAGCCCCGTCAGCCCACACCGCGTGGAGGG
>JAPUKI010000051.1 GCA_027295745.1 Acidobacteriota bacterium | reverse complement strand
GCTAACCAGGTTCTGATCCACGGCAAGAGGCCAGGGAGTGTGACCCTGCTTATCTGGGATGAACAGGAGAGGACTCGTACCTTCGACTTGCAAGTTGAACTGGACATCAGAAAACTGCGCGAAACGCTTCTACAGGCTTTCCCAGACGAGAAGGTCGAGGTGGGCCAGCTGGGCTCATCCATTGTTTTTACGGGCAGGGTCTCATCCGAGGAGATGGTGGAGCAAGCGACATCGTTAGGGCTGACTCAAACACAAAATGTGGTCAACTTGCTGCAAATGGAGCCGGCCGGGGCAAAACAAGCCGTATTGCTGCAGGTGCTCTTCGCCGAAGTGAACCGGTCCGCGATCCAGGAATTAGGGGTCAACATCATCAGCACGGGCCTCGGAAATACCATCGGCAGCGTGACCACCCAGCAATTCGATGCGCCCCTTGGTAACGTCGGAGCTGTGCCGGCAGAGGTCGGGCGAGGGCGAGATCCGCAAGCCCCAAGTCTGGTCGGCGGAGGCATTGGCAGGACATTGTCAAGCACTCCAGCGGTCTTTGGGCTGGGCAATCTGCTGAACATCTTTCTCTTTCGGCCAGATGCCAATCTGGGAGTGACCATCCGAGCGCTCCAGCAACGCAATCTTCTGGAGATACTGGCCGAGCCCAACGTGTTGGCGTTAGACGGCCGTGAAGCCAGTTTTCTGGCCGGGGGAGAGTTTCCCTTTCCGATTGTTCAGGGTGGCGTAAACACAGCCGTAACCATTGTATTTAAGGAGTTTGGAGTGCGTCTGACGTTCACCCCAAAGATTCAAGAGGACGGGACAATTCTTTTGAAAGTTGCGCCCGAGGTCAGCTCGCTGGACTTCGCCAATGCACTAACCATCTCTGGTTTTTTGATTCCTGCACTCTCGACGCGGCGGGCTGAAACTGAAGTGGTTCTGCGCGACGGTCAAAGCTTTGCGATTGCAGGCTTGATTGACAATCGCTTAGCTGATATTGCTTCCAAGATCCCACTCTTGGGAGACATTCCGATCATCGGCAAACTTTTTAGAAGCCGCTCAACAAACAGCAGCCAGACAGAATTGCTGGTGATGGTCACGCCCCGTCTGGTCAGGCCGCTGGAGCCGAATGGGGCCCCCACAATTCCAGAGTTTCCGATACCCTTCATCGATCCGGAAGAGTTCGACCAGGAGGTGGGTAAGGAGGAGAACGAAACGCCGCAAGCTGAGTAGACCGAATTCGGGGACTGTCCCCGAATTAGGGCGCCAACTGGCAGACGAGGGAGAACAGAGAATGGACAATGAAAAAGGGTTTGTAATCGTCACGACAGCGCTGCTTCTGGTAGTGCTGCTTGGGTTTGGTGCGCTGGCAGTGGATGTGGGTCTCTTGTACAGTGGTCGCTCCTCGGCCCAGCGTGCGGCAGACGCGGCAGCGCTGGCTGGTGCCTTCTCCTTTGTCTCAAATCCTTCCGCCCCCCAGCCGAGTACCGCTTACGATCAAGCAATGAGTGTGGCCTTGATCAACAACATTCTTGGCACTCCTCTCACCGAGCCTGAGGTCACGGTGACTATCGATGTGGCGAACGAGCGGGCCACGGTTGAGATCACTCATACCGAGGACACTTTTTTCGCTCGTGTACTGGGGCGCAACAGCGTCGATCTTGCTGTGAAGGCCGTGGCAGAGACCTCCATAGACGCAGTAGCCACATTTTGTGCTAAACCCTGGTTTGTTCCCAATACGGTGGTCTCTGAGCTCTCCGCCTGTGATGCCTGCGCTGCCGGCGAGTTGCTCGTTGATGAAGGCGAGGTGACTGTGTACGGCGAGTCTAAATTGGGGATGTCGTTCTCCGTCAAACCCCAGAATCCAAACTCAGCGATGCAGCCCGGGCAATTCTACGCGGTTCGCATGGCCGATTCAGCGGGAGGGAACGATTATCGCACCAATATCGCCACCTGCTCCACCGACGTGATTACCTGCCAGCAGACCTACACTCTGGAGCCTGGCAACATGATTGGACCGACGCTGCAGGGGGTAAACGCGCTGACAGGTACCCCCGCTGACACCTATATGGGTATTGGGGAGTATCTGGACTCACAGGGTAATATGAGCGACACCAGCCGATCCTTGATCATAGCCCCGCTGTGGGAAACTTGTAACCTGGATGGCTTTTGTCCCGACAACAGACTTCCCGACGGCGGAGCCAACGCCCAAATCAGCGTTGCTGGGTTTGCTCTTCTTTTTATTGATGGTGTTCAGGGGAATAACGTGGTGGCACACCTGCTGGGGCTTTTTGGATGTGGATCGATAACAGGTCCCCCGGGGGGACCCGAGGATCCCGGACCCTTCGCGGGGGAAACCGGACCCTTCTCGGTTCTGGTTCGCTTGGTACGACTACCATGAAGAGGGATGAGAGACGGGTATGATTTCAGCAAGAATCAAAGTGGGAATTGTCGCCCCATCGGCGAAGACTCGAGCACGACTTCACAAGGTGGTGAGTGCCTCGGAGTTGGCAGAAGTCAGCCTGGAAACAGACACGTATTGTCTTGGCAAAGGGAAGGGATCGACGCGCCGATTCCTCGAGGTTCTGCCCGAATTCATTCTGGTTGACCTGGAGGATCCTGAAGCAGCCATCCAGACGCTACAGACACTGCATTCGGCGCTGCCGGAAAGCTGGATGGTGGTGACTTCCGAAAAGAAAAGAGCTCAGCTGATCATCCGGGCGATGCAGGCCGGAGCACGGGAATTTCTCGGCCAGCCCATTGTTAAAGGAAAACTCTCGCAAGCTCTGGAGCGCTACGTCGCTGAAAAGCAGTGCAATAACGAACCTCAGAAAGTAGGGAAAATCTACTGTGTCACGGCAGCCAAGGGCGGCACGGGAGCCACTTCAGTCGCCATTAACCTCGCCACCGCTGTTGCCCAAGGGCAAGAAAACAATGTGGCACTGATCGATTTGGGTAGTCCCATTGGAGACGCCGCCGTTTATCTTGATGTGAAGCCCAAGTTCACTATCTCGGACACTCTCTCCGCCAGCTCACGCCTCGATTCGGTATTACTGCAAACTTTTGCCGGGCATTGCCACGGGCTTTCCATCCTGCCGGGACCCAGGGAATTCCACCCGGGACAGATTCCTGATGTTGAGGCATTGTCGGTGATGCTTGAAGTGGTTCGGCAGGCCTACACGCATGCCTTCGTTGATCTTCCAGCTTCCTTGGGGGAGGAGCACCTGCGAACTGCAATCGAATTGAGCGAGGCGATGATCGTTGTTTTGACTCCTGAGTTACCTTCAATCTGGCGCACCGATCGTTTGCTGCGATTTCTGGACGGGTCGGTGGGCAGCGAGAAGGTACACCTCATACTCAATCGGAGCAGCAATGGGAGTGATGAGATCACCAACGGTGAGATTGAGAAAACCGTGAAACAACCCATCTTCTGGAGTTTACCCAACGACTATCGTGCCTCCTCAGAAGCCGTGAAGTTGGGAAAGCCCCTGGTGTCCATGAACAACTCGCAACTAGCCCACAGCTATGTGGAGCTGGCCTACCGGCTGACGGGAACCGTGCGTCCCAAGAAAAAAAAGCAGCGCTTTTCGAGTATTTTAGAAATCTTGAAAATTGGAGAAAGATTCAATGGTACAAGCTAAGGATAAGGAACTTTCCCATCTGGAATACGGTGAACTGAAATCCAAGTTGCATGCCAGACTGCTTGAGGAGATTGATCTGGACAGTCTCACCCGCCTGGACGAGGAAACGGCTCGGGAGAGAGTCAGTCAGTTCATTCTGGAGATCGTGGAACGCGAGAAGACCCCGCTCGCTCTATCAGAACGAGAACAGTTGATCAGAGAAATTCTGGATGAGCTGTTTGGTCTGGGACCCCTTGAACCGCTGCTGGCCGATCCAGCAGTCTCGGACATCCTGGTCAATGGATCTCAGAACGTTTACGTAGAGCGGCACGGACTACTGGAGCGAACAGACGTAACGTTCGATGATGACGCGCATTTAATGCGCATTATCGACCGTATTGTTTCGAGGATCGGACGCCGGGTGGACGAATCTTCGCCCATGGCAGATGCCAGACTGATGGACGGTTCGCGCGTCAATGTGATCATACCTCCTTTGTCCTTAGACGGTCCCATAGTTTCAATACGGCGTTTCGGTACTGATCCCCTCACGGCTGACAATTTAGTGGAAAAAGATTCTCTGACTTCCGAGATGCTCGAGCTCTTACACGGCGCGGTTGAAGGCAAACTCAACATTTTGATCTCCGGGGGTACCGGTAGCGGGAAAACCACACTCCTGAATGTACTCTCAGCCTTCATACCTGAACGGGAACGCATTACCACCATTGAAGATGCGGCCGAACTACAGCTCAAGCAAGCACACGTCGTCCGCCTTGAGACGCGCCCTCCCAATATTGAAGGCAAGGGTGCCATCCTGCAGCGTCAGTTGGTTATGAACGCCCTGCGAATGCGTCCTGATCGGATCATAGTGGGGGAGGTTCGTGGTGAAGAAGCCTTAGACATGCTACAGGCCATGAACACAGGCCA
>JAPUKI010000050.1 GCA_027295745.1 Acidobacteriota bacterium | reverse complement strand
GAACGCACGAATTCGACACCTGAGGTGCCTTGGCACGGGTGCCTCCCACGCATGAACTATGGGTAGAGGAGATACTTTGATCGGGTCTGCTTGAACTCCTGGAGGCCGGCTTGCCACTGATCCACGATGTCCTCAACGGGCGTTCCCTGAGTCAGCGCTATTCGGACCCAACTATTCCCGACCAATCGGTCAAAGAACGTCTCCTCGAGCACCAGCTGCTGGGGGTGGAGTCTTCTGACCTCCTTCAGGAGGTGGAGCACGGTGGGAAGCGGGCGAAATGAGTCGCGGTCCACGATATGGATCTGGATACCCTGAGTCTGTTCATCCCGATATTTGGAAAAGGTGGGGGTAAATGCCTGTTCGCGAAAGCGTACGCCCGGGAGCTGGAGGCGATTCAATCTCTCAGCCAGCTCACGGCTGTTGAGCCAGGGAGCTCCTACCAACTCAAAGGGATGAGTTGTACCGCGTGCTTCCGAAAGATTCGTTCCTTCAATCAAACAGAGTCCCGGATAGACGGCGGCAGTTGTCACTGTGGGCATGTTCGGAGAGGGTGAGATCCACTCCAGACCCGTCTGGTCGTACCATTGCTCGCGCTGCCATCCTCCCAGTGGCACGACTTTAAGATCGCATTGAAGGTCGGTTTGTTGGTTGAGCATCTGGGCCAGCTCCCCCGCAGTCATACCGTAACGAATCGGGAGCGCATAGATGCCGACAAAAGACTCGTATCCAGGTTGCAAGACCGGGCCCTCGACGCGTGACCCGTCTATGGGGTTGGGGCGATCCAAAACGATGAAAGGAATACCCTTTTCGGCGGCCGCTTGCATGCTCAAGAACATTGTGGAGATGTACGTGTAGAAGCGAACTCCCACGTCTTGCATGTCATAGAGGAGAACTTCGACATCTTTCAACATCTCAGCCGTGGGTGCGCGGGTTTCCCCATAGAGGCTGTACACGTTTCCGTAGCTGGAAACCCCTTCCTCCGCCTGTGCCTGGCCCAAGATCCCATGTTCGGGAGCGAACAGTGCTACCAGCTGCACGTCTGAATGGCGAGCCAAAAGATCCATGGTGCTTTCCAGTTCCGAATTGACGCCGGTGGGATTGGTGATCAACCCGACGCGCTTTCCCTGGATCCAGTTGAAATAGGGTCTCTCGAATAGACGATCGGCTCCCACTCGAACCTCGCTGGGTGGGCCCGTGGGCTGACAGGAGAGAGAGAGAGCAAGAGAGAGAGAGAGAAAGAAAAGGGCGCCAGGACGGGTAAAATTAGTCATTCAAGCCGTAAAGCTGACCAAACTTCTGCTCCAGATAATCCAGAAAGTAGTTTGATTGGAGGGCTTCACCACTGATCCGCTCGATCAATTTTTGTGCGCTGATCGTTTTTCCGTGCCGGTGAATTTCTTCACCCAGCCACTCGCGCAAAGGAGTAAGGTTTCCTCCCCCAATGTCTTCTTCCAGGCCTGGGAACACCTTCTTTGCCTGATGAAAGATTTGAGCAGCATAGAGATTTCCCAGCAGATAAGTTGGGAAGTAACCCATCAAGCCTTGTGACCAGTGAGTGTCCTGCAGTACACCTTCAGCCGAGTTCGACGGCACGATGTCTAGATATTCCTTCATGCTTGCATTCCAGGCCGTCTCCAGATCCTGGACTTCCAAATCGCCCTCCACCATTTGTTTTTCCAAGTCGTAGCGCATAATGACGTGAAGACCGTAGGAAACCTCGTCCGCCTCAACGCGGATCAGGGATGCTTCCACGCGATTGATCGCGTGGAGAAAGTCCTTGAGGGATACGCTATCCAGTTGGCCCGCAAAGGTCTGCTGGAGGCGGGGAAACCAATGTTCCCAAAAGGCCCCGCTTCGTGCCACCTGGTTTTCCCATAAGCGCGACTGGGACTCGTGAATTCCCAGGGAAATCCCGTCGCAGGCCGGTGAGCCGTAATGTTCCGGATTCAGCCCCTGTTCGTACAGCCCATGTCCACCTTCATGGATTATGGCAAAGAGTGAAGAGGAGAAGTCCTGCTCCGAGTAGCGGGTCGTCAGTCTCACGTCCAGTGGAGAGAGTCCCGAACAGAAAGGGTGTGGCGATCGATCCAATCTTCCGGCTTCCCATTGGAAGCCCATTGCGCTGAGCACGCTGCGCCCAAAGGACTCCTGTTGGGCCACCGAAAACTCGCCCTTCAAGATATCCCGCTTGGGTTGCCGAGGGGAAGCCTGAATCCTTTGGAGCAGTGAGGTGAGTTTCGGCCTGAGGAGAGCGAAAAGTTCATCCAGTTCCCGGACCCTCATGCCAGGCTCATAATGATCCAGCAGGGCTTCGTAGAGCGAATCGGAGACTTGCAGACAACGGGCCTCCTCTCGTTTCAGGCGCAGAATTTTTTCTAACCAGGGGGAAAAGGCGGCGAAGTCGGATTTCTGACGGGCCGTCACCCAGACTGCGTGAGCCAGGGAAGTCGTTTCCGCCAGCTCTCGAACGAGTGCTTCGGGAAGCCGAACCGCCTTCTCGTGTTGGCGGCGCAGTTCCCTGACAGCGGCTCGCGGCCACAAATCCAGGTCAGCTGTGCTCAGGCGTTCCAGGACTTCACCCAGGTCCGGCGAAGTGAGTTTTTGGTGGTGAAGAGCACTCAAGGCAGAGAGCTGACGCGCGCGAAAGGGACCGCCCAGCGCAGGCATCATTGTTTCCTGGTCCCATTGGAGTGTTTCAAGGACACTTCTTAATTCGGTGAGCTCCTGGGCTTGAGCCATTAACGACTGAATGAGGCTCTGCTTTTGAGAATGCATTGTTTTGTGCGTAGACAGGCCAGTTTAACGGTTATTGATGGGGTTGGCAAAGCAGGGAGGAGGGAGGGGACAGACGTCTCATTTCTCCCTCATTCCCTCGCCAAGAAAATACCTTTGACATACAATTGAACCCTGTGAGAGCTGTGAATTGGAGAAAACGGATATTTTGGAGAGCACTCAGCTTTCTCATCTTCCTTAACACGGTCCAGGCCCAGGTCTTAACGCCGGGCAAGCCTGAAGAAGTGGGAATGTCCAGTGAGCGTCTGGCTCGCCTGGATGAAGTGGTTCAGGAAGCCATCACCCAGGGGGAGACTCCTGGAGCTGTGGTCCTGGTTGCACGAAAGGGAAAGATCGTGTATCGCAATGCCCTGGGCTACAGATCCTTGGTTCCTGCTCAGGAACCCATGACAGTGGACACGATCTTCGACATTGCCTCTTTGACCAAGGTGATCGCTACTGCGCCTTCGATTCTGATCTTGGTCGAGGAAGGGAAGGTTTCTTTAACGGATCAAGTGTCGACCTATTTACCTGGCTTCGCAGCGAATGGCAAAGGTTCGATCACGCTCCTGCAGTTGCTGACACACTATTCGGGTCTGCGGCCCGATCTCGACCTGGACGAGCCTTGGGAAGGCTATGAAACAGCTATTGAGAAGGCCTTTCAGGAGCAGTTGATATTACCGCCGGGTGAGGAGTTCGTTTACAGTGACATCAACTACATTGTTCTGGCCGAACTGGTTCGTCAGGTGAGCGGCAAGCCTCTGCACGAGTTTTCTTGGGAGCGGATCTTTTCGCCCTTGGGAATGATCAAAACCCGTTTTTTGCCACCGCCAGAGTTTCGAAATCTGATCGCTCCTACCGATTTCAGAGACGGTCAGATGCTGCGGGGAGTTGTCCACGATCCCACCACGGCTCGAATGGGAGGATCTACGGGCCATGCTGGGTTGTTTTCCACCGTCGATGAGACGGCAATCTATGCCCAGATGATTCTCAACCAGGGCCTCTATAACGGAGTGCGAATACTTTCGCCCCTCTCCATAATCAAAATGACCACCCCCCAGTCTCCCATCGGAGCGACGAACTGGCGTGGCATCGGATTTGATATTCGAACGCCTTTCAGTGGCCCCCGAGGCGATCTTTTTTCGGTGGGTTCCTTTGGTCACACTGGATTCACCGGAACCTCGTTATGGATTGACCCGTCCCACCAGGTTTTTGTCATCCTTTTCACCAATCGGGTGCATCCGGATGGAATGGGCAGTGTGATTTCCTTACGTAAGAAGGTGGCTTCCGTAGTGGCAGCCTCTATCATGGACGTGCCTCTGGTGCGGGAGTAGTATTACCGTCACGACTGATGTCCCAGCCCTGTCCAGTTTGTAAAACTCGTCTGTGGACGGATCCTTTTCTCACACCAGGGAGACTGAGTTGCCCGCGTTGCGGGACCGTTTTTCGACCGACGGTGCCTTGGGCTTACTTTCGGCTCCTGCTCTTGGTTGTAGTCGTACTTGCCCTTCTTGTCATCTTCTCCCTCTCTGACAGCAGTCTTTGGATTTTTCTTTTCTTGATTGGAGTTGCGATTTTCTTCTGGTTTCTTCCTCGATTTATCGATTGGCAGCGTATCTCCAGTGATTTGCAAGTCCCAGAAGGAACGATGGATACAGAGGAGTTAAAATTGGAGCTGAGAGATGACGACTGGGAAAGAAAACATGAAGAATTCCAGGAGAAGTCCAGATTTCGACAACTGATTTTTCTTCTCATCATGATCACAGCCGTTTTGCTGTTCCTTTTTCTGGCAGTTATGACCAGATAGTTGAAGCTCGAAATGTGCGATTTCGCATCGGATAGGAACACCGGGACCTTCAGCCTGTTTGCTTTAGCCGTGGTTATCTTCACGACCCCGCTGATGGTCTCTGCTTACCAGGACAAGCCACCACCTGGAAACACGGGAGGTTTCGGTGAGTCGAGTTGCCATCAGTGTCATTTTGATCATCCGCTCAACGATCAGGAGGGGTCCCTGAATATCCACGGTCTTCCCGAATTCTATGAGCCGAACAGCCAATATCTGATTAGGATCACCCTGAAACGACCCGCTTTGAAACGAGGTGGCTTTCAACTGGCCACGCGATTTGCCGGCGGGGCACAGGCCGGCCGGCAGGCAGGATCCTTGCAGCCGGTCGATGAGCGGGTGGCAGTCATGACGGGTGATGATGGGGAAATTCAGTACGCCCACCATTCTGAGGTTGCCAGCCTTCCTTCCTTCCGGGATGAGATATCGTGGACCCTGCGATGGATTGCTCCAGAATTTTCTGGGGCGTCCGTGGCTTTCCATGTCGCGGCCAACGCCTGCAACGATGATGACTCGAGTTTCGGGGACTTCATCTATGTGAAGGAAGTGGTGAGCAAGGTGGCTCTAGAACAGGTCCGGTTCTAAGTGAAAGGAAAAAAAGCGATGTTCAACCCGATACATGCTGATCTCCGTGTCTGGGCCTTAACACTTCTTCGCATTGTTACGGCCTTCATGTTTTGGATGCATGGGGCACAAAAACTGTTTGGTCTTTTTGGCCAGGAACCCCGGCCCTTCCCAACACTGCTTTGGTTTGCCGGTATACTGGAGTTTTTCGGCCCCCTCTTCATCGGCTTTGGCCTCTTTACCCGCGCCGTCGCATTTCTTCTTGCCGGGGAGATGGCGGTTGCCTATTTTACTTCCCACCTGCCCCGCGGCTTCTGGCCCGTCATGAACTCGGGAGAGAGGGCCGTCTTGTACTGTTTCATCTTCCTTTTGCTGGCTGCCACTGGCCCGGGTAAGCTCGCCCTGGACAATCTCCTATTCAGCAAGTCTGGGGAAAAGGAATCAGGAGACGTCGGCCCGCTGAACCAGTAGGGCTAAATCCCCCAACCTCCACTGACCTGGATATTGGTGCCGTTGATATAGCGTCCCTCCTCGCTGAGCAGAAAGTTGACCGCGCCAACCACATCCTGAGTGGTCCCGATGTAGCCGGCCGGAATATGCCTTACCATTTTTTCCAGCTCTTCCGGCGGGGCGCTTCCAGAGTCAATGAACCCGGGGGATATGGCATTGACAGTGATTCCATGGGGGGCCAGCAGACGTGCCAGCGACCGAGTGAGGATCAACACTCCGGCCTTGGCAATGTAGTGGGCCGTCAGTTGAGGCTGAGCGACCTGTTGATCTGCTTTGGCCATACTGAAGTTCACGATTCGGCCCCAGCCTCGCTCCTTCATGCCCGGCGCAATCACGCGGCTCAGATAGAAGACCGAATGGAGGTTATTGGAGAACATAGAATTCCAGCCTTCTATGGTTTCTTCCAGGAGATTGATTCGGTGGTAGGGACCGGCACAGTTGATCAAAGCGTCAATCCGCCCCCACTCGTCTTCCACCTGGCGGGCCAATTCCTGTGCGGCCGCCGGGTCTGACACATCGCACTGGAGGGCCATGCCATGGCCGCTCTTTTCCTGGACTTCTCTCTGTGTCTCCTGTCCCTCCCCGGTACTGGTACGGTAACAGACGGCAACCCACCAGCCCTGCTGGGCCAGCGACAGCGCTATGGATCGCCCGATACCTCGTGCACCACCTGTGATGAGAGCAACTTTGTTTCTTTCCTTCATATTCTCCCCTTGACCTCAAAGTAGTCATCCCGAAGGCTGACGTCAAGCAGGCTCGCATTTATTGCTGGCTATCGGTTCTGGTCGTGGTGTAGCCTAATGAGAAAGCCGACACCGTGCAGAAAGTGAAGGAGGAAAAGGGATGAAACTTGACCCGCGAAGGCGCAGGAAAAGAGAAAAGGTCGTCTATGGTTTGGCGGCCATCCTCATTATCATCCGCGTAGATATCTGGTGGTGGGGAGAAGAGATGCCGCTGGTCTTGTTTGGCTGGCTCAATCTCCCCATGCTCTACCAGTTCGGCATCTGGCTGGCTGGTTGGCTCTTGGTTCTCTATACCGTCAAATACATTTGGGTGGACGACCAGTAGGAGGGAGCAATGAGCACACAGGTACTGGTGGTTCTGAGCATCTTAGCTGCTTACATGGCTGTCATTATCGGTATTGGACTCTATAGTGCTCGCTTCAGTCGAGCCACCATGGAGGACTTTCACATGGGCGGCCGCAACTTTAAAACCTTCGTCCTTTTTTCTGCGGTCTTCGGCGCCAATATTTCAGCGGTGACACTGGCCGGGGTTCCGGGTGGGGCCTACCATGTGGGCTGGATTCTGTGGCCCTACTTTGCCACCAGCTGGGCCTGGCTGACACCCTTGCTTTTCTATACGGTGGGGAGCCGTTCCTGGCTCCTGGGCCAGAAATTTGGCTACATGACAGTGGCTGAGGTGGTTGGCGGGCGGTGGAAATCCCCCCTTCTGGCCATCGTTATCAGCCTGATGTTAATCGTCTACACCGTGCCCTATCTCATGACCGGTCTCCTGGGAGCCGGCCGTACGCTGGAGGCTTTGACGGAAGGCTATGTGACGCTGACGGTGAGTATGCTTGTCGTTGCAGCAGCAGTGCTGACTTACCTTCTGTTGGGCGGAATGCGCGGTGCGGCCTGGGTCAACACGTTTCAGACGGCCGTTTTTCTGATTGGCGGTGTGGCCATCTTTATCGTGATAGCTACGGTGCTGGGGGGACCCGCTGAGGCCACCCGGCGTGTTCTGGAGGACTATCCAGAACTGATATCCCGCAGCAAGATGCCCTGGAGACAGTTCTTCAGCTATGGTGTCATTGTCGGTCTGTCCCCCATCGTATTCCCGCAGCTCTTCATGAGGCTCCTCACAGGCAGAGATCCGAAGACCCTGAAATGGATAATGTGTATTTATCCTGTGCCCGCTTTTCTGATCATGTTTTTGATGGCTACGGTTGGAATGTGGGGCCGTACAGTGGTTCCCGACTTGCAGGGTGCCGAATCGGACGCCATATTGCCGATGCTTCTCATACAGTTGACACCCATCTGGATGATGGGGATCCTGGGTGCAGCGGCTTTTGCCGCCATGATGTCCACCATGGACTCGCAGTTGTTGAGTGTTACCACCATGATCGCACGGGATTTCCTCTCCCGCACCCGTCTCCGTGATGCCGCCGAAGCGACCATGGTACGCATCAGCCGAGCGCTGGTCCTGCTGCTGACCATTTTGGCCCTGACTCTGGGTTATTTCAATCCTTTAGGGATCATTACCATCATCGAATTTGCCTTGGCTGGCTTTGCCTGCCTGCTGGCGCCTACCGTAGCAGCACTCTACTGGAAACGCTGTACTTGTCAGGCGGCCATCTGGTCGATCGTTGCGTCCCAGGTGTGCTTGTGGGGTTTGGAGTCGGGTCTGCTGCCCGAGAGCTGGAAGTTTGGGTTTTTGTCGGGTTTACCGGCCCTCGTGCTGGGTCTGGTCGTCCTGGTAGGGGTGACGTATCTCACTGCGCCTCCCCAGGATGAGGGGACTCGAGAGTACTTCGCAATTTTCGATAAGCCCGCTGAGGGATGAGTACAACCGCTCGAAACGGCTTCGTCTCCTCTTCGGAAGGCACGGTGCTCCGGAGGTCTCTGGTGGAAATCTCATACCTCAGCAGGCAGTGACCTGGAGTTGTCTGGGGATTCGGCACCTGAGGTGCCTACCACGGACGGAACTACGCACTGTCCGGTCGGGCCGGCAGCTGAGCCTTGCCTCGATGGTTGCAGTAGGGACACCGAAATTCCAGAACCCTGTCGCTAAACTCCGTGTAGATCACGTAACAGTCGTCCAGCGGACACCGAATGCGGTCATTGGTCAAGTAACGCTCTAGAAAATACTGCAAGTGGAGTGATTTCCAAGGCTGTTGCTGCTGGCTCTGTTCCCAGCTGAAATTGGCTTGACAGTCGGGGCAACTCACCCGAATCTGAAACTTGCTGCCGTCGTCCTGATAGAGAGTGTCAAATCGAAGAACTTCTCCACAGATGGGACAGCGGGGATTCTCTTCAGCTCCTGCCGGGCCAAAGTAATCTCGAATGATCTCGTCTCTGTCTTGACTAGCTATCCGGGCACTCACAACCGACCCACGTGCTGAATGACGCGAACCGGGATGGGCATGAAGGTCAGAATGAAAATGATCAAACCAAACAATGCAGCCAGCTGTCGCCCTCGCCCTACTCGGCCAAACTCAGTGCTAGGTCTGGGATGGCGGAAACCTATCAAAAGGAGAACCAAGGTAAAGACCAGGTAGCCTAAGTTCGGCCAGGAATACAGGCTGATTCCAACCAGTGCGGTGAAGCTCACCAGGGAGATGATTCGGTGAGCCCGCTCTCCAAAAAGTCCGTACACCATATGGCCTCCGTCCAACTGCCCGATAGGAAGTAAATTAATGCTGGTGGCCAGCATTCCAAACCATGCGGCCAATCCGATGGGATGCAGGCTGATACTTGCGCCTGCTTCACCCGGAAAGAAAAGCATGGCAGCCAGAGAAAAGATCAGGGGCTCCCCCAGTTCATAGGTGCCTGGGGCGGACTCCGTAAAGATGAACGGTTTTGACAGCTGCAGTCCCACAATTAAGGCCGGGATGATAAAGATGAATCCTCCTACAGGCCCGGCGACCCCCACGTCGAAGAGCTGGCGTCTGTTTGAGAACTGGGATCGGATCTTAATCACGGCACCGAAAGTGCCGAAGGGGAATGGCGGGGGAGCGGGGATCAAGTAGGGAAGGGTGGCGTCAATTCCATAATAACGACAGGTCAGATAGTGGCCCAGTTCATGAGCCAGCAGAATCACCAGGATTGTGAAGGCGAAGGGAAGCCCGTATAAAAGATCCAGGGGATGAGAGAAGATTCCAGTGACTCGGGCCCACACTGCCCCCTGGCCGACGAAGTGGAGGTGGAAAATGTAGCCGGCCAGTAAGGTCGTTACTATCGTGCCCAGAAATAATAGGGCTGGAAGCACAACCTTCGTCCTGGCGGGAGGCGGAGACGGTGGGTAGGTGAACAGAGGGGGATCTGAAGGTTTCTCGGATGGGAGAGAAGAATTCCAGCTCAAAATCTACTATTGGCTGAATCGAATTTCCTTACCTGGTTTGAACCGAACGGTCTTTCCAGGAGGAATTGGGACTTCGGCCCCGGTCCTTGGGTTTCTGCCGATACCACTCTTACGAGGCTTTACAACAAAGACCCCGAAACCTCTCAGCTCGATGCGTTCGCCTTTCTTCATAGCCTCTTTGAGAGCATTGAAAAAAGAGTCAACGGCAACTTCGGCTTTCACTTTAGTAATGCCCATCCGGTTGGCGACGCGACTGACAATATCCTGTTTAATCACTGCTTCTTTATTCCTCTTTAAATGATTAATTTGACTATACTTGTCTTCAAAAGCTCTGTCAACCACTTTGGACTTTGGGCTGGCAATTCAGATACACTTTTCCTTTTCCTGCAGCCGGGAGGCAAGCCTATGGGCATCAAGCCAGATCATTGGATCACTCGTATGGCCAAGGAGCAGCACATGATCGAGCCCTTTCAGGAATCTCTGGCCCAAGAAGGAGAAATTTCCTACGGGATCTCCTCCTATGGATATGACTTTCGAGTCGATCGAAAATACAAAATCTGCCGGGAAAGGCTGTCCCAGGTACTGGACCCAAAAAATGTTGATGGCCAGCTCTTTGATGATTTCGAAGGGGAGCATTGTGTGGTTCTCCCAGGATCGTTTGTGCTGGCTCAGTCAGTCGAATACTTTAGAATTCCTCGCAACATCTTGACGATTTGTACCGGGAAGTCCAGCTATGCGAGATGTGGAGTGCTCGTAAATGTGACCCCATTTGAGCCAGAATGGGAGGGACATGCCACCCTATCCATCTCCAATACCGGGTCAACTCCTGTTAAGATTTATTCCGGAGAGGGCATTGCACAGCTCCTTTTTCTTGAGGCTAGTGAAGTTTGTCAGATCTCTTATCGGGATAGGAAAGGGAAAT
>JAPUKI010000005.1 GCA_027295745.1 Acidobacteriota bacterium | reverse complement strand
GGATATCAGCTTCAAGGCGGAGATTTACGCCTACGCCAGATCCAAAGGACTCTTTGCCGGTATTTCCCTGGCTGGGGCTCGTTTGAGGGCTGATGAGACCGCTATCCGAAAGTTTTACGGGCAGGACATTGAACCGCGAGTTATTCTGTTTGACCACAAGGTACCGAAGTTTCCTTTCGTCGCTCAGCGCTTTCAGGCAGTCTTACCCTGATTTTGTAATTTCGTGCGGTTGTACCCCAGAAGGTTGCCACCCCTCTCACCCGCTGGCCCGCAGGCTAAAGCCTGCGGCTCTGATGGGAGCTACCGAGAATCAGTCAGAGCCGTGGGCTTTAGCCCACGGGCCCAAGACCGCACAAGGTGCCGAAGTCACTGCCTGCTCAGGTATGTGATTCCCACGATAGACCTCCGGAGCCCCAACGGGGCGACAGGAAATAGCCAGGGGCGCAAGCCCCTGGTAATTGAGTAGTTCTGAAAGGAGCCCTGTAAGGGCGGCAACACTCTGAAATCTTTTCTCTATGTGCCGCCCTTACAGGGCTCTTCTCCGGGTGTTCCAGATTCCAGGGGCTTGCGCCCCTGGCTATTTCCTGTCGCCCCGTTGGGGCTCCGGAGGTCTCTCCTGGAAATCAAATACCTCAGCTGGCCCGTTCCCTATAGAGATCACTTAGTTCATGGTAGCGCAGTCCACGTCCTCCCAGGCACCTGAACCGGCACGAATCCTTGTCGGTACGAATGGTTTGACATCCGAACCGGCACCGGCCCAAAATCCCTGGAGTTCAACTGACTGGGCGGCATAAGCGGCAAGCGTTGCCCGTGGATTGCAAGCTAACACTGCCGTGATTTGATTATCGGCGAAGAGGGCTGCCGGTTGACCACCCATCAAACACATGGTGGCACAGCTCTTCTGGACATTGCCGTCGGGCATCATGTGGTCCTGTCCTGTGTTGTCCCAAGAGTTCATCATTGCATTCCCCTTGGCAGCACAGCTCAGATCAATGAGCGTGCCACGAAGGCTCACCGTTTCTGGCTGCCCCATCTGGGCTGCGACATCCGTCCCAAAGAAGGACACTGCCAGAACCGTTAAGGCCACGGCAGCCATCACAAGCCCTTGTTTGCTGTAGTTGTTGAATCTCATTCCTCGCTCCTTTCATGGGTGTACATTGGTGTTTTGGTGCTCTCTAATTGAAATGTCACCCGAGCGAGCTTTTATTCCAAAACTTCCGGAGCATCCGAAACATCCGGAGCTTCCGGACGTTTCGGATGCTCCGGAAATTCCAAATCCTAAATCCCAAATTCCAAACAAATCACAAATCCTAAATTTCAAACGAATGAATTCGAAATTTTGAATTCTAGAATTCAGCCGGTCTGCCGGCTGTGGTTTGGAATTTGAAATTTGGAACTTAGAATTTGTTTGGAATTTGGAATTTAGAATTTGAAATTTCTTCTTAGCAGCATCCCCCTCCTTCGTAGAAATAAGTCGACTCGGAGAGGAAAATGTCTTCCCGATTCAGCGCCTTTAATGCCTCAGCCGTTTTATCGCAGACCGCCAGGGGCTGGTTCTGCGGCAGTACGTGTCCTCGGCTGTCATCGAAAGAGTCCTCATCTCCGAAATAGATAGCGGTTCTGCCGGTGAATACGCAGGGACCATCCGAGGGCACTGGATCTTTGATGGCGCACACTTCAACACTTTCAATGAAGATCAACCGGTCCGTATGGAAATGCTGGGGATCCAGTACACGGTAAGGGCGGCGAGCTCGAATTTCCACGGTGCCAAAGCCAGTGTCAGTAATCAGATCAATATACTGTCTCAAGGGTAAGGCACCGCTCAGACACAGGGCTCTCAAGCGTTCATCGCTGCGAAGGTTTTCTGGGATCCCACCCTCACAAATGGGGTCAGAAAGCAGGAGTTTTCCCTGTGGTTTCAAGACCCTGTACATTTCACTCAGAGCACGTTTCAGGTCCTCTACAGAAAAGATATTGAACAGGCAATTCTGTGCAGCGAGATCGACGGATTGATCTTCCACAGGGAGATCCAGAGCATCTCCAAGACGCAGATCGAGCCACTCGCCTTTTAACCAGGAATTCAGCTCTTCTGCTCCTTTCAGGTTTTGGCGGCAGACTTCCAACATCTCCTCCACCGGATCAATACCGATGATGGAGTGGGGTTTCCTGCTGAAATAGGCGAACTGGAGAAGTTCCATGCCGCCTCCCACACCCACATAGAGGACCTTGGGCGCTTTAGCCAGATCGCGGGGGTGGACAGTCGTTCCACAGCCGTAATTCATCTCTAGCATTTTTTCGGGGATCTCGAGCTGCGGTAAGTTCCAGACAGGAGAAGTGGTGCAGCAGAGCCCTTTTTGTGGGTCTAAAGCAGCTTCCCTGTAGACATCCCTGGCTGTTTTCAAATACGTCTGGCTCATTGTACGATTTCCCCTCCACAGGTTGAACCCGCGCCGGCAGTGCAGCCGTAGCAGTGCTGATTCAACACAATGTTGCGGTTTGTCAAACTGTTCAGCTGGAAGTCGCGGATGTGCCGCGGCGCACCGTGTTCAACCTTTAACTCCAGCATCTGATTGAAGTCACAGTCATAGAGAGTCCCCTCCCATCCGACCGATATGGTATTTCGACACATGACGCCCGGAGCCGCTGCAGGATTGAATGCGTTGACCAGGGTTTTCATGTATTCCTCATATTGGCCCTGACGCAACAAGTACTCGAGAAAGCGGCTGATAGGCATGTTGGTAATGCAATAGAGGTCGTTGAAAAGGATCTCGAACTCCTGTTCCAAAACTCGTTTGTAGTCACTTTTCAGCGTTTCCTGAGGTGGCGGCAGAAAGGCACCCACAGGATTGTAGACCAGGTGCAGCTCCAAACCCGACCCGGCCTGAGCATATCCCACTGCATTGAGCATCTGGAGTGCTTCGATCGACCGATCAAAAACACCATTTCCCCTCTGCTTATCCGTGTTCTCAGCCGTGTAGCATGGAAGCGAGCAGATGAGTTTAGATTTGTGGTCAGCGAAGAACTGCGGGAGCTGCCGGTATTTTTTGTTTACCGTGAGAATAGTGAGATTGCTTCGCACGATTGATTGACGACCCAGCTTGGAGATTTCCTCGACAAACCAGCGAAAATCTGGGTTCATTTCGGGAGCTCCACCCGTCAAATCGACTGTCCTGACCTTCGATTCTTTGATCGCTTCGAGGCAGTATTGCATGGTCTCACGCGTCATGATTTCGTCTCGATCTGGACCCGAATCGACGTGACAGTGAGCACAGGTCAGGTTGCACATTTTTCCGACATTGACCTGGAGAATCTCGATTTCGGTCGGTCTGAGGGGATAGAGTCCAATTTCATCCAGTCGCTCTTCAAATCTGGGGAGCTTGCCACCCGATTGAGCTAAGGTCTTGAGCTGGATCAGAGGATCTGAAAGCTCATGTTGAACTGCTTTCAGCGACTTCATCGTCCCTTCCTGAGCAGTGCTGGTTGAACTCATTTGGAGTCTATACTACCACCCTCGTGATCGCCAAGAGTGGTCCCCAGGATTTCACGTTTTAAACGCTCGAGTGCAGAAGAGTCTTCGCTGTGAGATCCCCATAGATGCCTGGCTGTCTCGCCGATGGTGCGAAGTTGCGCAGCGTAGCGCCGACAGTGGCGACACATGAGCAGATGGAAACGGACTGTGAGCCGCTTCCACGCGCTGGCCTCTCTCAGTTCGTCACTGGCAAGCTTCTTTGCAATTTCCCTGCAGCACTCCATACCCGCTACCTTTCCACGCCTTTGGCCTCCAGGCATTCCCGGAGACGGTTACGCACTCGATACATGAGAACTCCTAAGTTAGTGCTCGAAATGTTCAAAATCTTACAAATTTCTTTGCTGCTCAATTCATCCACCTCGCGTAAAACGAATGCCATCCGCTGCTGGGTCGGTACCTTTTCAAGACAGTCCTCGAAAAATCCCCTGATTTCCGAAGCATAGAGCTGAAGGTCGACGGGTTGGGGCGGACGGACCCAACTGCCTTTGGCGTCGAACCGTCCTTCGAACACCTCGTCGATTTCATCCATCTGGTGCTCCTGCCGTAACCCGCGGCGAGCTTCCCTGATTTTATGATAGAGGATTCCGAACAACCAGGTGCGCACGTGTGATCGTCCTTCAAAGCTGGGCGCCTTCTCAATAAAGGTGGCGAAGGTGGCTTGGGTCACTTCCCGGGCGCGCTCTGGACCCAAACCCGCGCCCAGAGCGGAGCGCTGAATCTGGCCCAGATAAGTCTCGACAACGATCCGGAGTGCTTCCGGGTCTGATGCCCGTATTCTTTCCGCCAATTGCGGATCGTCCATCGACATCACGAGCTCGCTGATTCGATTCTCTTCCCTCTTTCGCTAGGAGTGTAAGAATTCCGGACATGATGACACTCACTAGCGGATCGGGACAGAGATCAGGCCTCCCCATGGAGGCAGTCCGATCTTCCGATCTTAAAGTGTAAAGGAAGACAGAACTTTTACCAAAACTAAGGAGGTAACATCATGTGTGTGAAAAATCTTAAACCTGGGATTTACGCTGGTCTGGCCGGCGGAGTGGTCTTCGGAGCCATCATGGCCACGATGGGGATGCTTCCCATGATCGGTATGATGGTGGGAGTGCCCTCGGCCGCAGTCGGCTTCCTGGTTCACCTGGTCATCAGCGCCCTGATCGGCATCTCGTTTGGGGTCATTTTTGACCGCTTCCTGCACGGCGCCAGCGGTGGAATGGGTTATGGCCTTCTCTACGGTGGAACCTGGTGGGTTCTCGGACCGCTGACTTTGATGCCACTGTTCATGGGAATGGGCTTTGGTGTCAACTGGAATGCCGCAGCAGCCTCCCAGATGCTCCCCAGCCTGTATGGTCATCTGGTCTTCGGTGCCATCCTAGGAGTCAGCTACTGGTGGCTGAGAAGCCACAGCATCGGCGTCCAGACGGTCTCCACGACCCAGGCGCACACCACAGAAGGACTCTGAGCGCTCCTGACAAAGAGGGAAGCCTCAGTCAGAGCCGCAGGCTTTAGCCTGCGGCTCTGACTGTTTGGGCTAACCCAGGTTTCTTGCGTAGGGGCGCACCGACGTGCGCCCTATAAGCAATTGATACAGCAGGGTTTGTGGGCGCACAGCTGTGCGCCCCTACGGGCCTTCATCAAAATCGAGTGGGGTTTTGAGACAGTCTCTTGCGCCCCTGGCTATTTCCTGTCGCCCCGTTGGGGCTCAAGAGCACCGTGCCTTCCGTAGAGCACGCGACCAGGGAGAGGAGCCCATAAAAGTGTAAAGGATGTCCTGGCACAAGTTGTAAACCATGTGCTAGCACTTTACACCTGAGGTGCCTCCCACACTCTGTTCCCGAAAGCACGAAATGGGCGGGGGCGGATACTGTCAGCGCTGCAGTAGAGAATTAATGAATAGCCCGGGCTCGAAAGTCCCAGCGGGAGATGGGTTGACCGATTACGAGGCACTACAGTGGCATCTGAAGTATCTGGTCGTTCTTTTGATCCCTTTCGCTGGCTGAGGAAGCTGTATGATTGGGTGGTCAGCCTATCTGAGCGGCCGAATGCAGCACTCTCGCTGTTTGTGCTGGCCTTTGCTGAAGCTTCCTTCTTTCCCATCCCACCGGACATTCTGCTCATTGGTCTAGCCATTGGGGCTCCCAGACGGGCCCTGTGGTTCGCCACGATCTGCACCCTGGGATCGGCTCTGGGAGCACTACTGGGATACCTTTTGGGACTGCAATTCTATGAACTGATCGGGCAGCAGCTGGTCGAGTTCTATGCAGCCGGGGAACAATATCAACGTGTCCAGGCCCTCTACCAGGAGTGGGATGTTCTGGCTATCGCCGTGGCTGGCTTCACTCCGATCCCGTTCAAGGTCTTCACCATTTCAGCAGGAGTCTTCGAACTCAATCTCCTTACCTTTGGAGTGGCTGTGGTTTTGAGCAGGGGCGCACGGTTCTTCTTGTTGGGTGTGTTAATTTGGCGGTTTGGGTCAGGTATACGGGAGTTTGTGGACCGCTACTTTAACCTTCTGACCATCCTTTTTATCATTCTTCTGGTGGGTGGATTCTTGATTGTGCAATATATTGTTTAACTCGCTGTTATACAATGTGTCAGGTTGCGAAACCTGACATGAAATTGATCGGGGCGTAGCGCAGTTTGGTAGCGCGCACGGTTCGGGTCCGTGAGGTCGGAGGTTCAAATCCTCTCGCCCCGACCAAACGCTCCGCGAAACGCGGAGCGTACCCTCACCGTTATGGTTGCTCGTCATTACATTGTGAAGGGGCGGGTGCAGGGAGTGGGTTTCCGCTACTTCACTCGCCGGCTTGCAGCGGAACTGGATATCAAGGGTTGGGTGAAAAATCTCGAAGATGGAGCAGTGGAGGTCCATGGGGAGGGTGACGAGAATCCCATGGAGCAATTCTTGAGCAAAATCAAGAGGGGGCCGTCTTTGGCTTTGGTCCAGGAGGTTGAGGCTGGGGAAGTGAGACCTGAAGGATACCAGGGTTTTTCAATTGAATGGTGAGCTATGGAAGACTTGAAGAAGAAGATCCGCGAGGTCCCTGATTTCCCCAAACCGGGAATTCTCTTTTACGACCTCACCACTCTTTTAAAGGATAGGGAAGGTCTTCGACAGGTTATCGACCTCCTGACCCAGGAATTCGAAGGCAAGAAGATTGATAAAGTGGTGGGAATCGAGTCGCGGGGATTTATTTTTGCGCCTGCTATCGCTTACAACTTGAACGCGGGGTTGGTACTTGTCCGAAAGAAAGGCAAGCTTCCTGCGGAATCGATCAGTGCTCCCTATGCTCTCGAGTACGGTGAGGATGTTCTGGAAATGCACAAGGACGCTATTGAGCGGGACGAGCAGGTATTGATCGTTGATGATCTCATTGCCACAGGTGGCACGGCGGCAGCAACCGTGCAAATGGTCCTCCAGTTGGGAGGGAAGGTTGTCGCCTTGGCTTTCATTGTTGAGCTGGGATCCCTAAAGGGTCGAGAGAAGCTTATTGGCCTTGAGGTCTTCTCGATCTTGACCTACTAGCGCGGGTGTCCAGGAAGGCCAAGCTCTTCGTTCTCCGCGCCCTTCGATCCTCGACATAGCTTAGGCTAGGCCTGCGGTCGAAGGGCTTGTGCGGCCTCGATCTTGACCTCCCTGAACACCCGCAACCAGAATCCCGGAGGGAAGCCTTTAGAAAAAAGTTGTCTCATTTGTACCGAACTTGCTTGAACAAGCCAGCTAGCCTTGGGAATGCCCAGTTTGATAGCGGTGAATTCGTACCTGCATCTGATCTTTTACTGCCAGCTTTTTCTTCTTGATGATGGTTTCCTCGAATCTCTCCGTCTCGTTGAGAAAAGATCTGCTCTGTAATTCCTGAAGTTTATCTTCATAGCTCCGGTGTCGCTGCACCAGCTGACGGAATTCCTGGTCGTTGTTGAGCAGATACTCTTTGGTGTCCACCTCACTCATATTCACTAGCCTCCTCTGAAAAATGGTTTGCT
>JAPUKI010000049.1 GCA_027295745.1 Acidobacteriota bacterium | reverse complement strand
CAGCGTCTTCCTTTTTACTCTCATTCATGAGACGCCACACCACCTCGGGTGAAAGAGGGAGTTCCCGGATCCTGATCCCCAGAGGCTGCAAGGCATCCTCCACGGCACTGGCGATGGCTGCTGGAGAGGGGATAGCGGCCCCTTCCCCGGCTGCCTTTTGTCCCAAGACAGAAAAGGGAGAGGGCACCGGGCTGTGTTCAATTTCGACCCGGGGCGTCTCACAGGTGGTTGGCTTGGCGTAATCGGTCAGGGTAATAGTGAGCAACTGTCCCTCTGAATCGTAGACAAAGCCCTCCCCCAGAGCTACCGAAATTCCATGTGCGACCGATCCGTAAATCTGCCCGTCCACCACACCCGGGTTGATGATAGTGCCATTGTCGCTCACGATGATGTAGCGCTCAACCTTCACCCGGCCCGTCTCCGGGTCGATCTCCACCACCGCTGCGTGGGCCGCTGCGGAAAAGGTAAACTGAGCCCGCACTCGACCCTCTTGGTCAGGAACCATGAAGGGCTGAGCATGAGGAAACTTGTAATAGAAAGTAGTCTGCATACCCGGCTCCAGTCCCTCCGGAATTAAAGATTGATTGCTATAGGCGATTCGGCCCAGTTGAGCAAAGCTCACCTGATTATCGGACGCGTGGTCGGCACTCACCACGCCTTCCTGGATGGTCAGTTTCTCCTTAGGGCTTTTGAGCACATGGGCCGAGAGCTCGAGAATTTTCTCGCGAAGTCTCAGGGCAGCACCATGTACGGCACCGATGTCATAAAGATGGAAGTTGTTGCCGGTATTGGATGAACCAATCCCCCAGGGGGAAACCTCGCTGTCAAATCGGCTGGCGACACTGATGTGCTCAGGCACAATACCGAGAATTTCTGCCACGATTTGAGCGGTAGTGGTTTCATGAAATTGGCCACAGCTGGGCGCACCCAGAAATACGGTGACACTTCCATTTCTTTCCATCTTGATGGTGGCACCTTCCACTCCGCCCGCCCCGGGCAGCTCTTTCACATTGGGGAAAACTGCCATATCGCGGGCCGCGTTTCTTCCCCCGGGTTCAAGCCCGATAACTAATCCGACGCCCCGATACCTTCCCTTCTCTCTTTCTTGCCGCAGCTCTTCCCTCAGGTTGTGGTAGTCCAGTTTCTTGAGGGCTTTCTCTAACAGTGTTTGATAATCCCCGCTGTCGTAGACATTCCCGTTGGGAGCTGAATAGGGAAAGTCACTGGCCGGGATTAAATTCTGTGAACGCACCTCTACTCGACTCTTACCGAGCTCCTGGGCGATTCGATCCATCACGCGTTCCCAGATGAAGCACATACTCGGTTTGCCAATGCCGCGGTTGGGAACTACAGGACACTTGTTGGTCACAACTGAGCGACCTTCCAGACGGAAGTTTTTGACCTTGTAGGTACTGAACAGATTATTCAGTTTGTTGGTGAAATGGATGGTGAGGGTGCTAACGGATCCCCCCACGTCATCAACCTCTTTGATTTTCAAGCCCAGAACGGTTCCGTCGTTTTTAACCGCTGCCTCGATGTCAAACTCCATACCACAGGACTGACCCGCAGCCAGCATGTGCTCACTGCGGTCTTCAATCCACTTGACCGGCCTACCCGTCTTCACAGACATCAGGCTGGTCAGCACCACGTACTTGCGAATCAGGTGGATCTTCTGCCCGAAGCCTCCCCCGATGTCGGGTATGATCACCCTGTAATCCTTCAGGCTCAAGGCCTCCCCCAGGGCATCATAGAGAACCTGGGGGTTCTGGCCATTGCACCAAACCGTTAACTTTCGACTGGCATGGTCAAAGGAGGAGAGACAGGCCAAGTTCTCCAAGGGCGTCGAACTGTAGCGATGGATTTTGAGCTTTTCGTGCACAATCTGATCCGCCGATCGAAAGGCCTCATCCACATCTCCGTATGAAACTGCTCCCTTCCAGGCTATGTTGGAGCCCAGCTCCTCGAAGAGGACAGGTGCGGTCGGTTCCATGGCTTTCCAGGGGTCCACGACCGCCGGCAGGGGTTGGTATTCCACAGAGATAAGGTCCAGAGCGTCCTCGGCCACAGCACGACTGCGAGCTGCCACCATGGCAAGCGGCTCTCCCACATAGCGAACCTTCTCAACAGCGGTGGCCCACTCCGGGATGGGCGTCTTGAGACCGGCTGAATAGCGACCCGGTTTAAAGGGACGCGATATTTGCTGGACCTCCTGCCCGGTGAGAACGGCAACTACACCGGGGATCTCTAAGGCTGCGCTCGCATCAATGTCACCAATTCGAGCATGGGCATAAGAGCTGCGCAGGATGACCGCATGCAGCATCCCGGGAAGAACCATGTCATCGGTGAACTGCCCGCCACCACTCACATGGCGCGGCCCCTCTTTACTGCGAGTCCTTTTCCCGATGTATTTGGTCTGACTCATTCCTTTTTATACTCCCTCGCCACTTCCTTCACCGCATCGACAATCTGCGTGTAACCGGTACACATACACAGATTGCCGGCCAGACCCCGGCGGATTTCCTCCTCGCTGGAATCGGGCTTTCTGGTGAGGAGGTAATGGCCGGCCAGGAGCATTCCTGATGTACAGTAGCCACACTGAAGAGCGTAGTGCTTCACAAAGGCCTCCTGGATGGGATGAAAAGCTCCCTCTGACGCCAAACCCTCCACCGTGGTGATCTCTCTCCCATGGGCCTGTACGGCCAGAAGCAGACACGACTTGACGAGCCGGCCATCCAGGAGAATCGAGCAGGCACCGCATTCTCCCACCACGCAGCCCACGTGGGTCCCGGTCAATCCAATGTCCTCTCTGAGAAAAAAGGAAAGGAGCATCCGCGGCTCAACTTCTTCCTCGTACATTTGCCCATTGACTTTTACCTGGATCAACTGTTTCATGAAGCCCTAAAATAGTTTCTCCCACTGGACCTGTCAACAAGTCGAGCTCGGAGCGCAATGTGGGAAAGTTTGGAACAGTTCTCCATTTCCATTATTGACTTGCCCACAGCGGCTGGCATAGACTGATGAATAAGGAGACTGGACCGTCAAATGTGGAATCTAGGCTTTCCTGAATTAGTCATCATCTTTATCGTTGCCCTGGTTATTTTCGGCCCCCGAAAACTCCCTGAGCTGGGGCGTTCTCTGGGTAAAGGACTGTCCGAATTTAAGAAGGCTTCAAACGAGCTCAAGCGGACCTGGGAGGAAGAAGTCGAAGCAGTCAAACACGAAGTCGACGTGGAAACCGAAGAGTTGAAGAAGATTCAAAGCGACCTCGAATAGGTTCTGAGCCATCACCAGCCCTTCCCAGATGCCTTGTCCGAGCAACTTCTTTACAAATGAGACAAGTTTTGCTGAAAGGCTTCGTTCCGGGGTTCTGGTTGCGGGTGTTCAGGGAGGTCAAGATCGAGGCCGCACAAGCCCTTAGGGGAGTTCGGGGACAGGCCCCGAATTCGGGGAGAATTCTTGGGACGGTCCCCTAACTCCCCTAAGGGCGCGGAGAACGAAGAGCTTGGCCTCCCTGGACATCACGCTAGTACTTTCCCAGTAACTGCTTATGACAGAAGACCCCGGTAAGTCTCCTCCAGCCATTCCTCCAGAATCGGATTCCGACACTCCCACCTCAACAGAAGAGGAGCGCAAGGAAGAGCTCACTCAGGATCAATCGCCACCCACCTCAACAGAAGAGGAGCACGAGGAAGAGCTCGCTCAGGATCAATCGCCACCCACCTCAACAGAAGAGGAGAGCGGGGAAGAGCCCACCCAGGATCAATCGCCACCCACCTCAACAGAAGAGGAGAGCGGGGAAGAGCCCACTCAGGATCTAACGCCACCCGAGTCACCTCCTGCACCTCCCCCCGACCTGGGAGCCCCGGGTGAAGAACCCCCCGATGAAGGCATGTTCGGGGCCCTGGGTGGCGCCATGACTTTCCTGGAGCATCTGGACGAACTCCGAAAACGGCTCCTTCACAGTGCGGCGGCAGTGGGGATTGCGTTTGCTATCTGCTGGGCATTCAGTGAGCAGATCTTCAGGTTTCTGGCCGTGCCCATCGCAGATGTAGTCGCTCCCGGTCAGGACATTGAAGCAGGAATGAAGGAGCTGATATTTGTCAGACCCACTGAGCCTTTTTCCATCTGGATAAAGGTATCCTTTGTGGCGGCCATTTTCCTGTCCGCTCCCTACTTACTTCTCCAGGTGTGGTTATTCATTGCCCCAGGGCTGTATCGAAAGGAAAAATCCTACGCCATTCCCTTTCTGGTGTCCTCCACACTCCTTTTCCTGGTGGGTGGAGCTTTCGCTTACTACGTTATTCTCCCCACAGCACTGGAGTTTCTCATCAACGAATTTGGGAGACCCTTCCGTGCCATGGTGAGTGCCATCGAGTATTTTAATTTCGAGGTCATCGTTTTGGTGGGTATGGGGATGATTTTTCAACTTCCGGTCCTGGTGGCATTTCTTTCTCTTTTCGGACT
Organism: Acidobacteriota bacterium; assembly: GCA_027295745.1. Lineage (GTDB taxonomy): Bacteria > Acidobacteriota > UBA6911 > RPQK01 > JADFOI01 > JADFOI01. The sequence goes on along the minus strand of JAPUKI010000049.1, from coordinate 61 downwards.
CATTTCCCCAGGGTTCCTGTGGAGGAACTTCCGTTATGCTCTCCTTGTGATCCTGATCGTG
>JAPUKI010000048.1 GCA_027295745.1 Acidobacteriota bacterium | reverse complement strand
GGCTCTTTCTTCAAATATTCCTGAATGGCCTGTCGGACCTCTTCTCTGGTCATGGAAGGGGACAACTGAGGGCGACCCCCGGTGTGAAAAACGCGGGGAGTGCTCATGCTGGTTTGAGAGGCACGCCGTTCCTCCTGAGAGACATCCGCTTGAGCCAGGAGAGAGGTCACACCGTGATTAATGTAGAGCTCACCCATCCATTTACTCCAGTGGACATGGGAGTCAATCAGGCCAGGAATAATAAACTTCCCTCTCAGGTCCAAGATGGTGGCTCCAGCTGGGTAATCGGAGTCTCCTCCAGAAAGAATGGATTTGATCTCATCTCCTTCAATGACCAGGACGGCATCGGAAAGAGGAGGATTTCCAAGCCCGTCAATGACTGTGGCTCCCCTCAGAACGATGACACTTCCGGCGGGGCGCTGAGCGTAACTCATTCCAGCCTGAAAGGCACTGATCAGCAAGGAAGTGAGTAAAAAAGACAGGACTTTTGGTCTCCTGGATACCTTCATGACGGATCCTCCTGGGTTGGTGCATTCGTGACTTCGTGCAGTCGTGCTGTCGTCACTGCGAACTCTTCAGAAAATACACCAAAGCACCAAAGCAGGAAAGCGCAAAAGCACAAACTCACGAACCCACGAGCCCACGAATCCAGGTCTAGACAGTCACTTCGCTACAGGATTACAATGGCAGCGCGAGTCAAAAATGTTCTTTTTTGATCCCACATACCTGTTTTTCATGGCCCCCGGGTTGGCCCTGTCCTTGTGGGCCAGCTGGAGGGTCAAAAGTAGCTTCCGAAAATACTCCAGGGTCCCATCCTCACGGGGAATCACCGGGGCTGAAGCGGCAGCTGAACTGCTGCGGAGAGCGGGTATCGAAGACGTCAAGATTGTGAGAACTCCTGGCAAGCTCTCCGATCACTACAACCCCATCACCAAGACCCTGGCTCTCTCTGAGAAAGTCCACGACTCAGCTTCCATTGCCGCTCTTGGCGTGGCCACCCACGAGGCTGGCCATGCCATTCAGCACGCCCACCACTATGCACCACTTTGGGTCCGCTCCCTGCTGGTCCCGACGGCCAATATCGGTTCCAGTATCGGTTACATGGTCATGTTCCTGGGCCTGATCATGAGCTCGACCAATATGGTCCTGGTGGGCGCCCTGCTTTTCTCAGCGGTGCTCTTTTTCCAGATCGTCACGCTGCCTGTGGAGTTCAACGCCTCGAGGCGTGCCAAGACCCTGATCGTCGAATATGGCATCATCACGCAGCAGGAGCGAGTTGGAGTGGATCGCGTCCTCAATGCTGCCGCTCTCACTTACGTTGCAGCTGCCATCAGCACATTGCTCACCTTACTTTATTTTCTGATGCGCTCCGGGCTTCTGGGCGGGCGAAGATAGGCCGGCCCTTCCGCCGCGCGCCACGAGTGGCTCGCGACGACCTGGTGGGAGAAATGCGGGCTTTGCCGATTGACGCATCCTTTTGGATGGGTTAAAAGGAATGTCAACATAATGGCCAGTGGAGCTGGCAGGACAATCCATATGAGGAGGATAGCATGAAAAGATTTTTCACCCTGTTAGTCATGGGACTCCTGTCCCATGGTTTCGGGCTCTCCCAACAGATTCCAGATTTGGTAGCCCAGCACGGCTATGCAGACATGATTCTGGTCAACGGGAAAATTGTCACAATGGATGACTGGAGTATCGTTCCCAACACGCCTGGGCATATTTTTCAGAGCATGGCCATCAAGGGGACGAAAATTATGGCCCTGGGAACCAATGCGGAGATGAGGGCGCTGGCTGGACCTCAGACCAGCTTTGTGGACGTGCGGGGTAAAACCGTCATCCCGGGCTTGATTCAGACTCACTACCACCTTTTCGGAGCTGCAGCCAGCCGCTACGGACCTGAAGTCGGTCTGGTGGACCCGAGCGTACGGCTCACCGTGGTAGCAGAGGATTCGCCGGAAGCCACTTCGAGGAAACTCAGAGAGTCCATCCTGAACGCAATCAGGGTGCAAAGCATACCCAAGGGAAACTGGATTTCGGTCAGGCTGCGAGAAGGGCCGGAGAACCTCCCCGGCACGAACCGTATTTGGCTTTACGGGAGTTCGATCAATCGAAGATCCATTCAGTTGGATAGTGCTGTACCGGACCATCCCACGGTGATTAATGCAGGGCAGTCGGGAATCTTCAACCAAGCCGCAATCAGCGAGATCACAAAGGTGTTTCCCGATTGGGCGGAGAGCACGGATCTGGAAAATCGGCCGGGAGCAGCCAGGGACGGATACGCAGCCGTTCCCGAACTGCAAGGCATGACCTTTTCCTACTGGTGGAGGGATGAACCCATTGACAAGCTGGCCGAAGCGATGCGCTTGCATGGCCTTACCCTGCGGAAGCTGGGCATGACCACAGTCTCCACCCGTATCCTGTTCCCCACCGTCGTCCAGGCTTATAACAAGCTCAACAGAGAAGGCAAAATGCCTCACCGCTTGTCTTATTACCAGGAACCACAGAGAGGCAACTTTTTCAACCTCAAGTCCCTTCGCGAGTTCTACAAAGGATCGGGGGCCCCCTGGACCAACCATTCAGGAGGCGGCGAGATGCTGTGGTTGTCCGGAATGTCTAACGAAGTTTGGGACTCCAGTCAATGGGAGGTGTGTTTGGGACCCGATATCGATGCTCCTG